>CALEEU010000053.1 GCA_937875975.1 uncultured Opitutia bacterium
TTCGGGTGCAGGGTCTTCACGCGGCCTTCCATGATCTCCGGGAAGCCCGTGTGTTCGCTGACGTCGGTCACCGGCAGGCCGGCGTCGCGCAGCATCTTCGAGGTGCCGCCGGTCGAGAGGAGCTTGTAGCCGTGATCCTTGACGAGGGCCTGGGCGAAGGGCAGGAGGCCGGTCTTGTCGCTGACGGAGAGAAGGGCGATGGGCATGGTGAAAGAAAGGGCTAGGGGTAGGGGGAGGGGGTGGGGTGGTCAAGGAAGCAGGAGGAGTCGGTAGCGGTTAGCGGTTGGCGGTTAGCGGTTGGGCTGAGGCTTAGGTGCCTGGCGTTCTGAGCCCTGTTTTATCTGGTTCCCATGCTTTTTGCGTTAATCTAACCGCTAACCGCCAGCCGCCAACCGCTTGGGCGTTCCGCCTCTCCATCATTGACCCTCCCGCCCTTTTTCCCTCCCTCCTACCAATGTCCACTGCTCTCCTGTTCTCCGGTCAAGGCGCCCAAGTCGTCGGTATGGGTAAGTCCCTGTATGAAGGTTCGGCCTCCGCCAAGGACCTCTACGACCGTGCCGCCCAGGTGCTGCCGTTCGACCTCCGTCAGGCCTGCTTTGAAGGCCCGGCCGAGCTCCTGACCGAGACCCGGGTCTGCCAGCCCGCCCTTTACGTTCAAGGTTACGCCATCGCCCAGATCCTCAAGGAGCGCGGCAAGCTCAACGACCTCAAGGCCTGCCTGGGGCTCTCCCTCGGCGAACTGACCGCCTACGCTTTCGCCGGCGTCTGGGATTTCGAGACCGGCCTCAAGGTCGTCGCCGAACGCGGTCGCCTGATGCAGCTCGCTTGCGACCAGACCAAGGGCGGCATGGCCGCGGTCATCGGCGGCACGCGCGACGAGATCTTCAAACTCTGCGCCGCGTTCGACATCGACGCCGCGAACTTCAATTGCCCCGGCCAGGTCGTGATCTCCGGCGACGCCGAGAAGGTCGCCCAAGCCGTCGCCCGCGCCAAGGAGTTCGGCGCCTTCAAGCTCGTGAAGCCCCTCGTCGTCGCTGGTGCCTACCACAGCCGCCTGATGGAGCCCGCTCGCCAAGCCTTCGAAGCCTTCCTGCAGGGCGTCGAATTCAAGCGCCCCCAAGTCACCGTCTACTCCAACACCACCGGCGGCACGCTCGCCGACCCGGCCGATCTCCGCGCCGCGCTGGTCAAGCAGGTGGTCTCCTCGGTCCTCTGGGAAGACGACTGCAAGGCCGCGGCTGACACCGGTATCGCCCAGTTCTACGAATGCGGCCCCGGCGGCGTCCTGGCCGGCATGATGAAGCGCTCCGCACCTACGGCCCCGGTGGCCTCGTTGCACGAGTTCGCCGATATTCCCGCCTAAAACCCCTTCCGTCTGGGGCTAACGCTGGACAAGCGCCCCGTCCGCAGTCCTATTAAGCCCTTTCCCCCTTTACCGTGTCCTTAGACCACATCCGCAACTTCTGCATCATCGCGCACGTCGACCACGGCAAGACGACCCTTTCCGACCGCTTGCTCGAGCACACGAAGACGATCGAGAAGCGCCAGATGAAGGAGCAGCTCCTCGACGCGATGGACCTCGAGCGCGAAAAGGGCATCACGATCAAGTGCCACCCGGTGACGATGAATTTCACCGCGCCGGACGGTAAGCAGTACATCCTTAATCTCATCGACACCCCGGGACACGTCGACTTCGCCTACGAAGTCTCGCGCTCCCTTGCCGCCTGCGAAGGCGCGGTGCTCCTGATCGACGCGTCCCAAGGCGTGGAAGCCCAGACGGTCGCCAATGCCACCCTCGCGATGAACCAGGGCCTCGAGATCGTCCCGGTCATCAACAAGGTCGACCTCCCGAGCGCCCGCCCGGAAGAAGCCCGCCGCCAGGTCGAGGATATCCTCACCATCCCTGCGCAGGACGCCGTCCTCGCTTCGGGTAAGTCCGGTATCGGTATCGACGAAATCTTCGCTGCGATCATCAAGCGCGTGCCGCCGCCCCGCTGGTCCGAATACCCGCACCACCGCGCGCTGGTCTTCGACTCCCTCTTCGACTCCTATAAGGGCGTCATCAGCTACGTCCGCGTGTTCTCGGGCACCTTCAAGGCCGGCCAGACGATCGAGCTGATGTTCAACGGCGTCCGCTCGGTCATCAAGGAAGTCGGCATCTTTTCGCCGAAGATGAAGCCTCAGGACGAACTCGGTCCGGGTTCCGTCGGCTACATCGTCATCAATATCCGCGAAGTGGCTGACGTGAAGGTCGGCGACACGATCACCCTCGCCAACGACCCGGCCAAGGAGCCCGTCCCTGGATTCAAGGAAGTCAGCCCGATGGTCTTCAGCGGCATCTACCCGCTCGACACGGCCGACTACGAGAAGCTCAAGACCTCGCTCGCCAAGCTCGCGATCAACGACTCGTCGCTGACCTATACCGCCGAGAGTTCGAGCGCGTTGGGCTTTGGTTTCCGCTGCGGCTTCCTCGGCCTCCTGCACATGGAGATCGTCCAGGAGCGGCTCCGTCGCGAGTACGACCTCGACATCCTGTCCACCTACCCCTCGGTCGTTTATAAGGTGTATACCACCGACGGCGTGGAGCACATCCTCGACAACCCGGTCGTCATGCCGGACCCGTCCGCCATCGAGCACATCGAGGAGCCGACGATCCGCGCCAACATCCACATCCCGGGCACCTCGATCGGCGACATGCTCACGCTCGTCCAGGAGAAGCGCGGCGTCTGCGAACGCACCGAGACCATCGACGGCGACCGCGTCGTCCTCGTCTGCCTCCTGCCGCTCAACGAGATCCTCGTCGACTTCAACGACCGCATGAAGTCCATCACCCGCGGCTACGGCTCGATGGATTACGAGCTCGGCGAATACGTCACCTCGGACCTCGTGAAGATGGACATCCGCGTCAACGAAGAGCCGGTCGACGCCTTCTCGTCGATCGTGCACGCCTCCAAGGCCGAAGGCCGCGGACGCGCGCTCTGCGAGAAGCTCAAGGAACTCCTCCCGCGCCAGCTTTTCAAGATCGCCATCCAGGCGGCCGTCGGCTCCAAGGTCATCGCCCGCGAGACCATCGGTTCGGTCGGCAAGGACGTGACCGCGAAGTGCTATGGCGGCGACATCTCCCGTAAGCGCAAGCTCCTCGACAAGCAGAAGGAGGGCAAGAAGCGCATGAAGCAGATCGGCAAGGTCGACATCCCGCAGGAAGCCTTCATCAAGATCCTCAAGAACGAGGGCTAAGCCCCAATTCGGGCTTTCCCTCGGTGGGGTGGCCGTTAGTTTGGCCAGATCCTTCCCATGTCCTTCTATTATCGACGTAAGCTCCGCAAGATTGGCAAGGCCTTGCTCGAGGCGTCGGAGAAGATTGAGCTCTACCGGGGCGATATCCTGACGAAGGAGGCCCTCAACGAACAGCTCGAGCTGGCGGATAAGGTACGGGCCGCGTCCAAAGACCGGACGATCGAGCTCACGCAGGTCGAGGTGCTCGTCAATCGGCTCCACGAAGTACTCGTCCGTAATGGCGGCAAGATCTATCCCCTGACCACCGGCTGCGATTACACCGAGATGGTGGTCATGGCGGCCATCGTGGCGGGCTCGATCCGCAGCTTCTTCCTGCAGCCCTTCAAGATCCCGACGAACTCCATGTGGCCCACCTACAACGGCATGACCGCCGAGGTGCGCGCCGCCGACGAGCCCGTTCCGAGCCTGCCCATCCGGCTGCTCGAGAAGGTCCAGTGGACCTGGACCTACGTCATTCCGGCCGAAGCGACCGGCGAAATCGGCATCCCGATCGTGATGCAGCGCTACGGCGACAACCAGGTCGAGTACGGCCTACGCTCCCGTCAGCGAACCCTCGACGATGGTATCTTCGGCACCGGCATCTGGAAGGGTGCCGCCGATAAGCATGAGATCCAGGTCGGTAACACGACGCAGTCCGTACTTATGCCGGCGGACTTCGGTTTCGAGACGGTGCTGCTGAAGACGTTCTTTCCCGAAGAGGCCAAGCTGAAGCTGCCTCGCCAGGATCAGGATCGCTGGCGCGTCGTCTTCGCCAAGGCCTCCCGCGAGGGGCGTATCAAGAGCGGCCCGTTCGGCCCGGTGCTGATGACCGGCAAGCAGGCGACCGCCGGCCAGACGATGCTCAACTTCGACATCCTCACGGGCGACATGCTCTTCGTGGACCGGATGTCCTATCACTTCGTGGATCCGTCCCGCGGCGACACGTTCGTCTTCCGGACGAACAATATCCGCGGACTCGACGACCAATACGGCCAACCCTCGCAGAACTATTACGTCAAGCGTCTCGCTGGCGTCCCTGGGCAGAGACTGCGCGTGGGTGAGAAGGGTGAGCTCTTCGTCGATGGCAAGGTCGTGACCTCGCCTGAGCCGATGGCGCTCAACAGCCAACGCGCGATGGACAAGGGCTACTACGGCTACCTGCCTGAAGCCGGGGGCGACCGCTACGCGATTCCGCTGCAGCAGGAGTACGCCGTGAAGCCCGGACATTATTTCGCGCTAGGGGATAATTCCTCCAACAGCTTTGATTCGCGCGGCTGGGGCGAAGTGCCCGGACAGGACGTCGTCGGTAAGCCGCTCTTCATCCTGCACCCGTTCACGTCCCATTGGGGCCCTGCTAAATAGTTTAGGGGTAGGGGCAGGGGTAGGGGTAGGGGTAGGGACGTGATTGCCATCACGTCCGTGGGCGGACGGACATCATACGGTCGGTGACCTTGCCCGGCTCGACAGTCCTGCCATGGCGAACGGCGGCCATGGCAATGGCCGCCCTGCCTTCGGCATCCCATGCCTTGCCTACCCCGACCCCTACCCCTATCCCTATCCCTGCGTAGCAACCGCCATGTCCTGGAACCTCTACCGCCACTACAAAGGCAACCACTACCTCCGGCTCGGGGTCGCCGCGTATTCCGAGGATCTCTCGCCGCACGTGGTCTATCGTTGCCTGTATGATAATCCGGAGGCCCGCACGTGGGTCCGCCCGCAGCCGATGTTCGAAGGCACGATCGAAGACGGCCGCCCGCGTTTCACGCCGGTGGGTCGGCTCCGTCTGGTGCGGCCGGAAGACCTGCGGACCGTCCTGGCTTTCGGCTACGACGCGTGGAAGCAGGACAAGACCTTCGAGCAGTATTGCGCCGACAAGGATCAGGATCCGAACCATGTCCGCGGCACGCGTTACCTGCTCGAGGATGCGTCCGGCCAGCCGGTCTCCGCATTGAACGTCCTGCGCTTCCGCGAGAGCCTCCTCGGCCTCGCCTCCGTCGCGACCTCGTCCGATCAGCGGGGCAAGGGCTATGCCTCGTTGCTCTTGCGCGCCGTCATGGAGCTCCATCGCTTCGCCCAGCTCGACACGCGCTTCCTGCTCTTCTCCGAGGTCAAACCGGCCATCTACGAACGCCACGGTTTCCGCGTCCTGCCTGCAGAACACCAGCGCTTCCCGAAGTCCCTGGCCATGGCCACCGGCGAGACGCCGCTGACCCCGATCGAAGCGGAATTCCTGAAGGCCTACTTCTGAGACGGTGGCTTACTTCTTCTTCGGCGTGGCCAGGGCGACCTTCTCGAGCCACTCGGCGACCTTAGGATGCTCGGACGCATCGAAGGCGTGGCCGACGCCGGCCATCTCGCTGCCGACGACCGTGGCGCCCTTGGCTTTGAGGGCCTTGGGGAGATGGCTGGTATTGGGCTTATTGGAGCCCTTCTCGCCGCCCCAGCAGGCGTAGGCGAACTTGCCCTTCAGGTCGGGCAGGGCGCCGAGCGAAGTATAGCCGGTGCCGCCGCCGTCAGCGAAGAGGAAGATGCCGAAATAATCCGTGAGCTTCGGACGGCCGCTCAAGCGTAGCATGCCGTCGATGGCGTGCGCTCCGTTACTAAAGCCGGCGATGAGCGAGCGCGACTTATCGAGGTTCGGGATGACCTTTGCGATCTCATCGAGCATGAAGCGCTGGTAGGCCCAGACCTGGGCGTAGTCTCCGACCATGTTCGCCTGCGAAGGGTTGTTCGCGCCCTTGGGGTAGGGAAGGCCGACGAGGATGAAGTCGCCCGCGGGCAGGAAAGAACCGTTGGGCTGATTGCCGCCTTCGCCACCACCTAGCCAGACGACGAGCGGGTATTTCTTCGCCGGATCGAAGTCCGCCGGGAGTTTCAGGTGACAGGCTGCGAGGGCACCGTGGCGATCCACGGTCAGCTCCGGGAAATCAAATCGTAGCTTGGCCCCGGGCGTGACCTGCGCCTTGAGCTCCGCCCGCGGGATGGGCTTGGCTGCGGCAGGTGCGGTCGCCTTATCCTGCGCCTGCAGTCCGAGGCTTATCGCGAGCAGGAGGCAGAGGCGGACGAGGTTCATCAGTCTCAGCGGAACGACTTCTTCCGCCAGGCGGCGTCAGCTTCGCGGTCGGTGCGGAATTCGATGACGCGGACGCCCTTGCCGCGGACTTCGAGCAGACGACGTAGGTCGTTCCAGCCGTCGGCGAGGTCGTGACGTACTTTATGTGCGGCGCAGAGCTTGCCGAGGTCGGTCGCCTGCGGGGTGCCCCAGAGCTGTTCGAAGCGAGCGCTCTGCGCGACGGCGAGGTGATTGAAGATGCCGCCGCCTTGGTTGTTGATCACGACGACCGTGAGGTCGCCGCGGTGGCCGTAAGCGGAGAGCAGGGCGTTGCTGTCGTGCAGGAAAGTCAGGTCGCCGCAGAGGAGCACCGTGCGCTTGCCGTCGAGCGAAGCGCCGAGCGCGGTCGAGACCGTGCCGTCGATGCCGTTGGCGCCGCGATTAGTGAGCACTTCCGGTCCCGGGCCGGGCGGATGGTAGAACCACTCGACGTCGCGGATCGGCATGCTGCTACCGACGAAGAGGCGATCGTCCGGACCGAGGGCTTCATCAAGCAGCGCGACGACGCGCCCCTCGAAGGGCCAGTCGACATTCACAATGCGCGTGAGTTTCTTGGCGGCGGCTTTCTGGGCCGTCTGCCAGGCCTTAGCGTAAGGGGTAGACTTCGCCGAAACCTTGTCGCCCGAAGGTACGAGCTGGCCGTCAAGGCGGCTCCAGCGCGAATGCGTCGGGTCAGTGTTCTCACCGGCGCGGCCGAGTTGAATCACGGTGATGTCGCCGTCTTTGAGCCAAGCGCGCAGGACCTTGCTGGTCGGGAGCGGACCGACGAAGACCGCGGCCTGCGGACGCAGCGCCTTGGCGGCTTTGGCGTCGCGGAGAATGAGGTCGTAGCCCGAGACGAGCGACGCATCGCCGGAAAGGTCGCCACGGAGCGTGCCCGCGCCGTCGGCGAGGATCGGCCAGCCGGTCAGTTGGGAAAGTTCGCGGAGAGCCGTGGCGCTTTCGTCGCGGTCTTCGAAGGCATAAGGGCCGACCACGATGACGCCGCGTTCGGTCTTCGACAGCAGGCTGGCCACCGTGGCGGGTGTGAGGGTCGGGCGGACGATGCCGCAGGGCGGGATGGACGTGAAGGTCTCGAGGTTCAGGCCCGTGGGCGCCTTGAAGCCCTTTTCGGCATCCGAGGGGGCGAGAGGGTCGCGGAAGGGCAGATTGAGGTGTACCGGGCCAGCCAGAGGGCCCTGCGAGCGCTGCCAGGCATCGACCAGGAGCTGACGCCAGTGGCGGAGGAGGGTTAGGTCGGTCGAAGGCGCGGCGGCCTCGGTGGCCCAGACGGGATAGGCGCCATAGATTCCGTTCTGGGTGATCGTCTGGCCCGAGTGGCATTCGCGGAGTTCCGGCGGACGATCGGCGGTCAGGA
Source organism: uncultured Opitutia bacterium (assembly GCA_937875975.1). GTDB lineage: Bacteria > Verrucomicrobiota > Verrucomicrobiia > Opitutales > UBA953 > UBA953. The sequence continues at coordinate 7,746 of CALEEU010000053.1, forward strand.
CGAGCAGAGGCGTGGCGGCGAGGCGGGCTTCGACGACGGCCGGCAGGTAATTGGCAGCCGCGGTGCCGGAGGTGCAGAGTAGGGCGGCGGGCTGGCCGGTGGCCTTGGCGATGCCTAGGGCGATGAAGCCGGCCGATCGTTCGTCAAGCGCGACCGTCACATGGAGGCCGGCGGATTCGGCGAAGGCATGGGCCAGCGGCGTCGAGCGCGAGCCGGGCGAGATCACCACGTGCGTGAGGCCGAGGCGGCGGAGCGTGCGCACGCCCACGTCGGCCCAGAGGGCGTTCGTGTTCAGGTGCTTGGTCGCGCGAGCCATGCCGACAGGCAATCCCGACAGGGCGGGGCTGTCCAGCGTGGGCTTGGTTTTGAGTTTAAGCCCGGCCGATTAGCCCTACGTTTTAACGTCAAATGGAGGTCTTCCTGCATCTGCTGCCCCTGCTCGGGTCCTTGGCGTTCACGGGCCTCCTGGTCCATGCGATCTTCTGGGGGATGACGTTCACCATCGACGAGGCCTTCGTGCGCGTGCGCGTCTACGGCTGGACCGCGCGCAAGGTCGCGCTCAGCGACATCGAGTGGGCGGCACAAGATTGGTGCTTCTGGAATGAGCATTATACCCACACCGTGAACCCGAAGCAGATGATCCTGCTGCATCGCCGCACCGGTGTGTTCAAGAATTTCCTCATCAGTCCGCCGTCGCCGCCGGAGTTTCTGAAGGAACTCGCTGCCCGTGGGGTGACGGTTCGTTAAACTTTATGCGCTCACTCTTCGCTTTCTTCTGTTCCGCTGTCGCGCTTCTCGCCGCGGACCGACCGCCATTCTTCGCGATGGATACCGCAGCACGTCTCGAGCCGACGGAATGTGCGCAAGTGCTCGCCGATCTCGGCTACGCGGGCTTGGGTGGTCGTCCGGCGTCGGCTAAGGCGCATGCCGCCGCGCTGCAGAGCAAGGGCCTCGTCTTCTTCAACGGCTACCACGTCACGAACTTCGGGTATGGCCAGACGGAGCTACCGGGTGATCTCACCAAAGTCGTCGACAATCTGGCCGGTACCGGGAGTACGCTTTGGCTGGGTATCAATAAGGTAGCTTTCCCGGCCGGGGTGAAGGCCGGTCCTGAATACGGCGACACGATCGTCCTGCCTCAGCTCAAGCAGCTCTTGGCCTACGCGAAGCCCAAGGGCGTGAAGGTCTCACTTTATCCGCATACTGGCTTCTGGGCGGCGCAGTTCGAGGTCTGCCTGCGGGTCGCGAACAAGGTCGACGACCCGAACTTGGGCGTGACCTTCAATCTCTGCCATTGGCTCAAAGTCGAAGGATCCGAGCGCGATTCATTGCCGCTCATCAAGGAGGCTCTGCCGCGGTTGAACTTCATCACGATCAATGGCGCCGATACGGGCGACACGCAGAAGCTGGGTTGGGATAAGCTCATCCAGCCGCTCGGCCGTGGGTCGTATGATGTCGGTGCGTTCGTCGCCAAGACCCGCGCCGCCGGCTATCGCGGACCGTTCGGCTTCCAGGGCTTTGGGATCAAAATGGATTCCAAGGAGCTGCTGAAGGAGACGATGGAGGGCTGGAGGAAGATTGCCAAGTAAGGGGTTGGGGTAGGGGTAGGGGTAGTTGCCATGCACGGTAGAACCAAAGCCAGTTGCGATTGAGATAGGGAGCTTCAGATGGTCCTAGTCTGGAAGCCTACCCCTACCCCTCGAAATAAAAACCCCCGGTGGCCCGGGGGTTTGTTGGAAGCCTTTAGTCAGGCTTACTTATGGCCCTTGGCGTGTTCGGCGAGCGGGTCGTAACCGAAGTCCTTCTTCAGGTCGCGCCAGGAGGCGTGGACGTGGTTGGCGCCGTTCTGGAAGTTGGCGAACTCGAGGAGGAAGGTCGGGCCCTGGATGCTGAAGTAGTGGGCTTCGCCGGCTTCGGTGCCGCCGTTGTAACCGAAGAAGAGCTGGTCTTCCGGGGTCTTGGTGATGGCGATCATTTCCTGGAGGGCGAAGTCGGCGCGCGCGCGGCCGACGTATTCGGCGATGATCGTGCCGGCCAGTTTCTTCTGCTCGGCGGTGAGGGCGGAGAAGGCGATGCCCTTATGCTTGATGAGGCCGTTGGCCTTCTGCTTGTTGCCCGTGATGACGTCCTTCGGGGTCTGACCCGGGATGAAGCCGGTCTTGCGCTGTTCGGCGGTGAGGGACTTGGCGAGGGCGCGGCCGGCGGCGTCTTCGGTCTCGAGGAGTTCGAAGCCGACGAGGCCGGGGAAGGTGTCGGCGACGTTCTTCGTGTCAGCCTTCACCTGTCCCGGGTTGGTGCCGAGGAAGGAAGGCGTCGAACTGACGAGCTCGCCGTCGACGATCGTGAAGTTCGTGGAGAGGTGGTGGCCTTCCCAGCGGAAGCCCCAGGTTCCCTTGGCGTCGGGCTTGCCGAAGATCGACACGAAGTAATTCTCGGCATCGCGCTTGTTGGCGCCCTTGCCTTCTTCGATGAGGAAGAGGAGGTATTCGAGAGCCATGACGGACTCGACCTTCATGTGGCCGCGCTGGCTGAGGGAGACGGAGAGGAGGGCCTGGGCGAAGTGGCGCTGGCCGGGATTCATTTCCTTGAGCGGCAGGCCCTTGCGGGTGGCCGGGACGAAGATCCAGTTCGTGCGCTCGGCGTCATCGAACTTGAAGGCGGCCTTGGCGCGCTGGGCTTCGGTGAGGGAGCCCAGGAAGGCGTTGGCGGACTTGGCCATTTCTTCGCCGGCGGTGTGGCCGAAGGCGGCGGGGACGGCGGCGGCCAGGAGGCACAGCGCGCTGAGGAGGCGGGTGAGGGTACGCATGAGGGGTGTCAGGTGAGGACAGGGGTGTAAGGGAAGGGTTCCCTCAGAGCCAGAAGGGAATGGCGACGAAGTCGCCATTCCGTGCAAAAGTGCATCGGTGCAAAGGTGCAAAAGTGATAAAACAGGCCTCTTAGCAGCCTGTGTTAATGGGCCTCGGTTTGGGCCACGTTTGCACCTTTGCACAGCGCAACGCGTGATTTGCACTTTTGCACGCGAAGCCCTCAGGCTTCGCCTTACGTTCCCTCTGCCTCGCTCAGCTTCTGCGCGGCTTGTTCCCAGGCGGCGGTGGCGGTCTGCAGGGCGTTGATCGTGTCGCGGAGGCGGGCGTTCAATTGCGGGAGATTCGCGCCGCCGGTATAGGTGGCCGGGTCGGCCAGTTCGGCGGTGAGCTGGGCCTGCTTGGCTTCAAGGTCGGCGACCTGCTGTTCGCACTTCGTGACCTCGGTCTTCAGCTTGCGGATGTCCGAGGCGGAGGGTTTGGCGGGCGCCTTCGGCTTCTCGACCTTGGCGGCTTCTTCCTGTTTCGGGCGGGCATCGGTGAAACCAGCGGTGAGCGCGGCGCGTTCGTTGCCGGACTTGGATTTCTCGAGGTAGTAGGCGTAGTCGCCGGCGTACTGGGTCAGTCGGCCCGAGTGCACGTGCAGCACGGTCTTGGCGATCTCGCGGATAAAGTGGACGTCGTGGCTGACGAAATAGAGCGTGCCTTCGTAGGTCTTCAGGGCGGCGATGAGCGCGTCGATCGACATGATGTCGAGGTGCGTCGTCGGTTCGTCCATGAGGAGGAAGTTCGGCGGATTGATCATCAGCTTCACCAGGGCGAGGCGGGATTTCTCACCACCGGAAAGAACCGAGACGCGCTTGTTCACGTCGTCCTTGCGGAAGAGGAACGTGCCGAGCATGCCGCGGGCCTGCTGTTCGGTGAGGCCGTTCTCCGTGGTGCGGAGTTCCATCACGTTCTCGAGGACGGTCAGCTTCGGGTTGAGGTTGTCGACGCGGTTCTGGGCGAAGTAGCCGGTGATGACGTTGCCGCCTTCTTCGCGCACGCCGCCGTTGATCGGGATGACGCCGGCGAGGATCTTGAGCAGCGTGGACTTGCCGGCGCCGTTGGGGCCGACGAGCACCGTGCGCTGGCCGCGTTCGCATTCGAAATTAAGGTCCTTATAGACGACGTGCTCGCCGTAGGACTGCTGGACGTGCTCGAGCTTCATGACCTTCAGGCCGGAGCGCGGAGGCTGCGGGAAGCGGAACTGGATCTTCTTCAGGTCGTCCTCGGGCTCGTCGATCGCGACCTCCTCGAGGCGGGCGATCTGCTTCTCCTTGGATTTCGCGCGGGAGGCCATGGAGGCCTTGGCGCCGAAGCGGTCGACGAACGTCTGCAGGTGCGCGATCTCGCGCTGCTGGTTCTTGAACATCGCCTGCTGGCGATCCTTGCGGGCCACGCGCTCGAGGATGAAGTCGTCGTAGTTGCCGTTATAGCAATGGAGGCGCTGGGCGCGGAGTTCGATCGTGCCGGTGCAAAGCGCGTTGAGGAAGGCACGGTCGTGCGAGATGACCACGAGACCTCCGGGGTAGCGCGTCAGGTAGTCCTGGAACCAGAGCAGGGCTTCGAGGTCGAGGTGATTGGTCGGTTCGTCGAGGAGCAGGAGTGTGGGCTCGCTGACGAGGAGGCGGGCGAGGTGGGCGCGCATGACCCAGCCGCCGGAGAAAGTCTTGGCGACCTTCTCATGGTCGCTCTCGCGGAAGCCGAGGCCGGCGAGAATTTTTTTCGCGCGCGGCTCGAGGGTGTAGTCGATATCCCAGTCGTCGTCGTTCTCGGGCTCGAGCTTGCCGCCGCTGGTGGCGATCTGCAGAATCGTCTCATCGCCGGCCGGCGCGCTTTCCTGGGGAAGGAAGCCGAAGTTCGCACCACGTTCCCACTCGATCAGGCCTTCGTCCGGCTGGTCTTTGCCGAGGATGATATTGAAGAGGGTGGACTTGCCGGCTCCGTTGGCCCCGACGAGTCCGAGCCGGTCCGTGCGGGCAATATTCAGCGAGACCTCCGCGAACAAGGTGCGGGGTCCGTAGGACTTGGAAAGGTTGGCAATCGTCAGCATCGAAGGGGCGTTAAAGGGCAGACAGACGCAGAGGTCAATGGGTTAGGGGTAGGGGTGGGGGTAGGGGTAGGCCAGGGAGCAACGCGATGGCTGCATCGATGACAGATGACGGATGGCTGAATCGATGGGGCTACCGCTAGTCTCCAAGACCTAGGTCGGGGCGGAATTACCTACCCCGACCCCTATCCCTACCCCTACCCCTGTGGAGTTGAGGCGGGCTTCGCCCGCCTTAGCTCCACTTCAGCTTACTGCGCAGGACGTCGAAATGGGTGAGCGATTTCGGGCGCAGGAGGGCGAGTTGGACCTTGGCGGTGCGGATGACGAGGGGGAGTCGGCTCTGGGCCTCGAGGGTCTCGCGGCCGTCGACCGAAAGGCCGAGTAGGGCGCTGTCCTCGCTGCGGATCTCGAGTTCGGTCTCGCCGTCGAAGATGACGGAGCGGTTCGAGAGCGTGTGCGCGCAAATCGGGGTCAGGACGATCACCGAGGCGGCGGGGTCGACGAGTGGGCCACCAGCGGCGAGGTTGTAGGCCGAGGTGCCGGTGGGAGAGGCGAGGATGAGACCGTCGGCGCGGTATTCGTTCACGCGGGCACCATCGGCGAGCACGGAGAAACGACCCATGCGGAAGACGTCGCGCGTCTTGATGACCAGGTCGTTCAGGGCCAAGGCGAAGCTGCCGTCGGCGAAGCGAATCTCGAGGAGCGCGCGCTTCTCGACGCGGAAGTCGCCGGAGAGAATGGACTGGAGCGAGGCGCCGACGTCTTCGCTCGGGTAGGCGGCGAGGAAGCCGAGCTTGCCACGATTGATGCCGAAGAGCGGGACGCCTTCGAGTGCGGCGGCTTCGGCCACGCCGAGGAAGGTGCCGTCGCCGCCGACGACTCCGCACGCGTCGGCACCCTGGAGGGTGGCACGACTGATCGGCCAGCCGTCGGCGACCGTGAGGGTCACGCCGGCTTTCTGGGCGGCATCTTGGACCGCGCGCACGATATCATCCACACCGGGCTTGGTGCGGTTGACGACGAGCGTGAGGC
>CALEEU010000054.1 GCA_937875975.1 uncultured Opitutia bacterium
GGCACGGGCTTCCGCCCGCAGGCCGATGGTACGGTGCGCGAATTTATCTCGGTCGCCTTCGCGATCGTCGCCGAACCGGTCACGCGTTCCTGGAAGTCCCGCGAAGCCTTCGACGCACTCCGCGCCAAGCGCCTCCTGCAGGATGCCGCCGCGCTTGCTGGCGTCGCTTCGGTCCGTCTTTCGTTCGCCGCTGCCACCGGTGGTCTCTGGCAAGCTGACCATGCCGCCGCCCTCGTCGACCGTGGCCGCGCCGCGGAAGGCGCCTGTGGCGTCCTTGATCTCCGCTGGACGCGTTCCCTCGGCCTGAAGAGCTCGGTCATCGCCGGTGAAGTCTGCTTCCCGCGCTCGGCCTTCGCCGAGGCTCGCAAGATCCCGCGCTTCGAAGCCTTCTCTTCCTTCCCGCCTGTCACGAAGGACGTCGCAGTTATCGTCCCAATCGACGTTGCCGCCGCCGAGGTTGAAAGCCGCGTCCGCCAAGGCGCATCTAAGGCCGCCGGTAAGGAGTTCACTCTGGAGTCGGTCAACTGCTTCGACGTCTTCACCGGCCCGGGTCTGCCTGAAGGCCACCGGAGCCTCGCCTTCGAAATCCGCTGGCGCCACGCGGCCCGCACGCTCACGGACGAAGAGACCAACCAAGCCCTCGGCGTGGTCATCGCGACGCTCGAGAAGGGCGCCGGCTGGACCGTACGCCGCTAATTAATATGGCCGAAGGTTTCGACATCGACCATCTCGCGAAGCTCGCCCGCCTTAGCCTTACGGCCGAGGAGAAGGCACTCTACTCGTCTCAGCTCAACCAGATCCTGGGGCACTTCCAGGCTTTGGCGGAGGCTGACCTGCCCGCGACGATCGACGACGCCCGCGTCGTCAACGAAGCCGCTCTCCGCTCCGATGAGCCGGGTCCCGTTCTCGGCGCCGAAGCCGTCACCCGCATCGCCCCCGCCTCGCGCGACGGCCAAATCTCCGTCCCGCGCGTCGTGGACGACGAATCGTAAGCCATGGCTGACGCGCTCCATACGCTTTCCGCCGCCGAGCTCGGCCGCCGTCTCGCGGCCGGCACGCTCACCTCCCGCGCCCTCTGCGAAGCCCTCATTGCCCGTTACCAGGCGGTGAACGAAACGGTTGGTGCTTTCACGTATCTCGACCAGGCTGACGTGCTCGCTCAGGCCGACGCCTCTGACGCCCGCCGCAAGGCCGGGCAGGGCAGGGGTCCGCTCGAAGGCATTCCCGTCGCGATCAAGGACAACATCGCGGTGAAGGGCCAGCCACTCACGTGCTCGAGCAAGATGCTCGCATCGCTGGTCTCGCCTTACGACTCGCACGTCGCCGAACGCCTCCGTGCCGCCGGCGCGATTCTCTACGGTCGCCTGAACATGGACGAGTTCGCGATGGGTTCCTCCACGGAGAACTCGGCGATCCGCAAGACGTTCAATCCTTGGGATCTCGCCCGCATCCCGGGCGGTTCTTCCGGTGGCAGCGCCGCAGCCCTCGCGGCCGGACTGGTGCCGCTCTCGCTCGGTTCCGATACCGGTGGCTCGATCCGCCAGCCCGCCTCGCATTGTGGCGTGGTCGGCCTGAAGCCGACCTACGGACTCATCTCCCGCTTTGGTCTCGTCGCCTTCGCTTCGTCACTCGATCAGATCGGCCCGATGGCCCGGAGCATCGAAGACTGCGAACTCCTCCTTAATGCGCTGTCCTCGGCCGACGGGCGTGACATGACCTGCTTTGGCCCGTCCGACCGTACGCTCACGCCGGCCGGTGATGCCAAGAAACTCCGCATCGGCATCCCGAAAGGTTTCCTCGGCAAGGGCGTCGCTCCCGAAGTCGCCGCCGCGGTCAACGCCGCCGTCGAATTCTACCGAGCCCAGGGCTGCGCGATCTCCGAAGTCGAGCTGCCCTCCGCCGACCTTGCGGTGCCGACCTATTACGTCGTGGCGACCGCCGAGGCTTCCTCGAATCTCGGCCGTTATGACGGCGTCCGCTATGGTCATCGGTCCGCTTCCGCCGGCACGCCGGTCGAGATGATGACCGCCAGTCGCTCCGAGGGCTTCGGTCCCGAAGTGAAGCGCCGCATTCTGCTCGGCACGTTCGTGCTCAGCGCCGGTTACGCCGATGCCTATTACGTCCGTGCGCTCCGCGCTCGTGCGAAGATCCGCTCGGAATACCTCGCCGCCCTCGCCGGTGTCGACGTGTTGCTTACCCCGACGGTCCCGACGCCCGCCTTCAAGGTCGGCGAGAAGGCCTCGGATCCGCTGCAGCTCTATCTCGAGGATATCTTCACGATTCCCGCCAACCTCGCCGGTCTCCCGGCCATCTCGGTGCCTTGCGGCAAGTCTGGCCACCTGCCAGTCGGCTTCCATCTCGTCGGAGCACCGCTCTCCGAAGCCAAACTCCTCGCTGCGGGCCGTCTCTTCGAGACCGCCCACGGTTTCGCCCACCAGCAAGCCGCCCTATGAGCACACCTCCTTCTGATTGGGAAGTCGTCATCGGCCTTGAGGTCCACGTCCAACTGCACACCCGTGCCAAGGTGTTCGCGTCGTCCCCTTGGGGCTTCGGCAAGGAACCCAACGAGCAGGTCGATCCCGTCGTCCTCGGTCTCCCTGGTACGCTGCCGGTGGTGAACCGCGAGGCGGTCGAGAAATCGATTCTCTTCGGCCTGGTTGTCGGCGCCTCGGTTCCGGAGCACTGCTCCTGGGACCGTAAGAACTATTTCTACCCGGATAACCCGAAGAACTATCAGCTCACTCAGAAGGATTTCCCGGTCGTCGTCGGCGGCCAGGTCGAGATCGAGCTCCCAGGAGCCTCGCGCAATGTGATGGGCGAGCATAAGTTCATCCGTATCCACCACGCTCACCTCGAAGAAGACGTGGGCAAACTCAGCCACGCGGGCAGCGGCTCCCTCGTCGACTACAACCGCGCGGGTGTGCCGCTTCTCGAGATCGTCACCGAGCCCGACCTCCGTTCCTCGGCCGAAGCCGAAGCTTTCCTGCGCTCGCTCGTCGCGATGCTCACCCAGGCCGGCGTCGCTGATTGCGACATGGAAAAGGGGCAGCTGCGTTGCGACTGTAACGTCTCCATCCGCCGCCGTGGCGTCGAGAAGCTCGGTACCCGTACCGAGACCAAGAACCTCAATTCTATCTCGAGCGTCCGCGACACGGTCATCTACGAGACCGCCCGCCAGATCCGCGAACTCGAAGCCGGCCGTTCGATTACGCAGGAGACCCGCGGCTGGAACGCTGAACTCGCCCGTGGTTACGTACTGCGCGACAAGGAAGACGCCCATGACTACCGTTACTTCCCGGATCCGGATATCCCGACCCTGAAGATCTCCCGCGAGACCGTCGCCCGCCTTGCGAAACTTGTCCCCGAGAGCCTCTACGACCGCCAGCGGCGTTACGTCGAAAAACTTGGCCTACCTTACACCGCCGCCTCGGTGCTCGTGAACGACCGCGCCCTCGCCGAATGGTTCGAACTCGCCGTGGCCGCCCATCCGACCAATCCGTCGGGTATCGCCAACCTCGTCGCCAATGACCTCCTGCGCGACCTCGCCGCTTCGGCGGGTACCGCGGGTGCTTTCGATGAAACCGCTCCGCCAGCCGTCTCGCTCGCGTCCTGCCCGATCAAGCCCGCGCAGCTCGCCGGCCTGGTGAAGCTGACCGATGACGGCGTGATCTCCAAGCAGCAGGCCAAGGAAGTCTTCACCGAGATGTTCAAGACCGGCCAGGACGCCGCCGCCATCGTGGACGCCAAGGGCCTCCGCCAGAATAGCGACACCGGCGAACTCGAGAAGATCGTCCAGGAAGTCATCGCCGATCCGGCCGTGGCGAAATCCATCGCCGAATACCGCGCCGGCAACGAGAAGGCCATCAACGCGCTCAAGGGTCCGATCATGAAGCGTACACAGGGCAAGGCCAACCCGGTCCTGATTGACCAGCTGCTCCGCAAGTTCCTCGGATGAGCGACTCTTCCGCTTCGCCGCTGACCGCCGGCATCAAGTCCCTCCGCGATATCGCCCTCCCGCTGGTGGTCATTATGCTGGCCGCCGCCGGCTTGGTCGTCGCCTATTACAATATTCCGGAGGTCGCCACGGCTCTCAATCGTATCGGTGCCATCAACGCGGCCAATCCGATGGCCTTTGCCGCAATCTGTACGGCCATCACCTCCGGCCTGATCCCTTGGTGCTTCCGCATGGTCTTCCCGGGGTTGCGTCCGGCGCATCCCTTCCGCGATCTCATTCATAGCATGGTCTGGTGGGCCCTGATGGGGATGCTGGTAAGTTATTTCTACACCCTGCAGGCCGCCTGGTTCGGCAGTGAAGCTAACCTGCGGACCGTCCTGCTCAAGGTGTTCGTCGACATGGCGGGCTTCACAATCTTCATCGGCGCGCCGTTCAACGCCATCTCGCACCTCTGGAAGGATTGCGGGTGGGACACCGCTCGCCTGCGCGCGGCGATGGGCCCGGGCTGGTATCGCCGCCTGGTCCTCCCGAACCTTCTGACGAACTACTTCGTCTGGTTCCCGGGCACGCTCATCTTCTACAGCATGCCCACCGACCTCCAACTGGTCGTGGCTAACTGTATCGGCTGTTTCTGGGCCCTGATGTGTGCCCGCATCGCGGCCCATTCCGGCGTTCCGACGACCAATATCCACGCCTGAGCGTAAATCAGGCGGTGTCGGCAACCCTCGCTTGAATCCCTGCTTTGCTTCGGCGAACCTCCCCCTGTGCCCAATCTCTTCGGAGAAATTGAACCCGGCGTCGCCGAGGTGGTCCCGTTTGACGGCGGGGCCCGGGCCTACTCGTACTCGGTGCCGGCGGGCCTAAAGGATGTCCTGCAGGTAGGACAGCTGGTGCGCGTGCCGCTCGGTGGTCGCACGAGCATCGGCGTGGTCTGGAAATATCCCGCTGAGCCGCCACCCTCCGCGAAACTTCGCAGCGTGATCTCACTTGAGCATGAGCAGCCGGTGATGACGCCGGACTGCTGTAAACTAGCCGAATGGATGGCGAGCTACTACGGCTGTGGACTGAACTCCGTGCTGGAGACCGTCCTGCCCGCTGCGGTGCGCAAGGGCGTCCGTCCGGTCCTCCGCCGACTGTTGACGCTCATCGCCCCGCCCGAAGCCGAAGCACTCGCGAAGCTTCGCAAGAAGGCCCCGCGCCAAGCGCAGGTGATCGATTATCTTTCCGGCCAGAAGGAGCCCGCTGACCGTTCTAAGATGGTCGACGGCCTCGGTGTCGCCCAGCAGGCCGTGGATGCCCTCATCAAGGCGGGCACGATTAAGGAAGACACCAGCGTGCTCTGGCGGGTCGCCTATAACGACCCTTATGCCGAAGGGGAGACGATCGCCTCGGCTGGTCACACGCTGAATCCTGAGCAGGTCGCCGCCGTCGCCTCGGTCACGCAGACGCTCGACTCGAAGGCCTTTCGTGCGCACCTGCTCCATGGTGTCACCGGCTCGGGTAAGACCGAGGTCTACGTGGCGTTGATTCGTAAGGTCGTGGCCGAAGGCGGCTCGGCGATCTTCCTCGTACCGGAAGTCGCGCTCACGCCGCAGACGGTTGGTCGCCTCCGCTCTCGCCTCGCCGACCTCGGCGCCAAGGTAGTCGTCTGGCACAGTCATCTTTCTGCCGGCGAACGTTTCGATGCTTGGATGGCGATGTCGCTGGGGCAGGCGAGGGTGGTGGTCGGCGCGCGTTCGGCGGTCTTCGCCCCGTTGCCCAACCTGCGTCTCATCGTGGTCGACGAAGAGCACGAGCCTTCCTTCAAACAGGGTGAAACCCCGATGTACCATGGTCGCGACGTCGCGGTGATGCGTGCCTCGGTCCTCGGCGCGGCCTGCGTACTGGGTTCAGCCACGCCTTCGCTCGAGACCTGGAAGAACGCAACGGCCGGCCGCTATGCGTTGGATGTGATGACCAAACGTGTCGATGACCGTCCGATGCCGGCCTTCCGGATCGTGGATATGCGTCGCGAGGTTCTGCACTCGAAGGGCCAGCATATCCTATCCCGTGAACTCACCGACGGCATCCGCGCCCGCCTCGAACGCCGCGAGCAGACGATCCTCTTCCTCAACCGCCGCGGGCATTCACGCTCCCTGGTCTGCCCGGACTGCGGCGAGGCCGTCCAGTGCAAGCGCTGCAGCGTCTCGCTGACGTTGCACCGGACTGACGACACCGCCCGCTGCCACCTGTGCAACCACCAGGAGCGCGCCCCGGTGCTCTGTCCGAGCTGTCGCTCCCCGAAGGTCCGCTGGAAGGGCTACGGCACCCAGAAGGTCGAGGAGACCATCGCCCAGCTCTTTCCGCGCGCCCGTGTGGCCCGCATCGACGCCGATACGATGGGCAAGAAGGATCTTTTCCGGCAGGTCTTGTCGGATTTCCGCGCGGGCAAGTATGATATGCTCCTGGGCACGCAGATGATCGCCAAAGGCCTGGATTTCCCCCGCGTGACGCTGGTGGGCATCATCGACGCCGACCTTTCGTTGCAGCTGCCGGATTTCCGCGCCGCCGAGCGCACTTTTCAGCTGCTCACCCAGGTCGCTGGCCGCGCCGGCCGTGGTGACCTCGAGGGTGTCGTCGTCGTGCAGAGCTTCCAGCCCGCCTCCGACCCGATCCAGTTCGCCAAGCGGCTCGACTTCCATGGCTTCGCCGCCGCCGAGCTCGAGAAGCGCGCCGAGTTCGGCTACCCTCCGGACCGGCATCTCGTCCGCCACGTCTTCCGCGGGCGTAATGCCGAGAAGGTCAACTTCGTGGCCGACGCCTGGGTCAAGGAACTCGAACGCCTGCATCCGGGCCTTTGCGAGATCCGCGGCCCGGCCCCGTGTCCGTTCGAGAAGGTTCAGGATCAGCATCGCGTGCACATCTGGTATCTCGTCACCGGCGTGAAGTCGCTCCTCGCGGCGCTATTGCCTCTGCGTGCCAAGATCCTTGGCGACGAAGACGTCATCGACGTCATCGACGTCGACGCCCAGGATTGTGCGTGACGGGAGATGACTGAATCGAGGGCAGCGTCGATGACTGCGTCGATGGCAGATAAGGCAGGGTGTCTTGAGTCCTTTGGGTGGCAGTCTTTGATTTTGGCTGACGGGTCTCTTCTGTGATCGATTCAGTCATCGATCCAGCACTCGACTCAGCCATCTATTCCTGCGCTCCGCGCCCTCAGAACCACCGCTTCCGCTTCATCCAGAGGATGATGCCGGTCGCGAGGGCGATCATGGAGCCTAGCGCTAGGAAGTAGCCGTATTTCTCGCCCCACTCCGTGTGGATCTCCGGCATGAAGTGGAAGTTCATGCCCCAGAGTCCGACCAAGAAAGTCAACGGGATGAACACCGAGCTCATCACCGTCAGCACGCGGATGACTTCGTTGGTCTTCCGCTCCTGCTGGGTGTGGTGGTATTCCTGCAGGTCCTGCAGGATCATGCGGGCGTGCTCGATGCGGTCGGCCGCGCGGATCGCGTGGTCATACAGGTCGCGCAGGTACATATCCAGGGACGTCGGCAGGAGAGGGTGCTCGTAGTGTTCGAGGACGCTGACCATGTCCTTGAGCGGCTGGGCGAGGCGGCTGAGACGGACCACGATACGCTTGAGGCGGTAGACCTCGTTGAGGTCCCAGTCGTCGGTGCCCTTGAGGATCGAGTCTTCGAGCTCGGTCGTGGCGTCCTCGATCTCCTCGGTCTGGTAGAGCAGTCGGTCGACGAGCGTATCGAGGAGCGAGTAGATGAGGTAGCCGGCGTGCCACTTGCGGATGTTGCCTTTGTTATCGGCGATACGCTTCTCGACGGCTTCGAAGACCTTCTCGTCGTTCTCGTGGAAGGAGATGACCCAGTTCTGGGCGGCGACGATGGAGATCTGCTGGCCGCGCGGGGTGTCTTCCTCGACGCCGATGCGGACCGCGCGGGCGATGGCGAGCAGCTTGTCGCCGTGCTCCTCGAACTTTGGACGGGAGGTGGCCGTCAGGATGTCTTCCTGGGCCAGCATCGGGATGTCGAAGAAAGCGCCGACGATGTGCACGATCTGGGGGTCGGTGATGCCGAGAACCTGAATCCAGACCATCCCGGCCTTGCCGGCATAGCGGCCGACGGAGTCTAGGTCGGAAAACTCATCCACCTTGCAGCTGTTCTCGTCGTAGGAGATGACCCGGAACTTGGTCGGGGCGGTGGACTCGAAGGGTGAGGCGGCCGGCAGCTGGCCGGGGGCGCGACCGATCTCGGTATCCTCGTAGGCGGCCTCGCCGGGCAGGGGGACGGCGTCGGCCTTGAGACCAAGCCGCGAACGTAGGTCGTTCATGCGTCGTTCCAGGAAGGAACGGGCGCGGGCCACTTCTTGCTGACGCCTCTGCTGATGCCGGCTCATGCCGCCATCATCCCAAGCCCCGGGTCGATGTCAACGGGTTCGGCGGGGTCGTCACCCCTAAGTCACATTCCGAGCCCTGGTCAGGCTTTTCGCTGCCCCTTGGCGTTACGGCGACCATTCTTACCGATACCCATCGTCACGAGTTTCCCTTGGTTCACTTTCTGGAAGAGGTTGTTCGAGTTAGTGACCCCGAGGCAGTAGAGTACTGCGGCCACGTCTTGAGCCTTGTCCTTGTGCACGAGGCCGGCGTTGGCGAGCCAGGTCGCGAGGGCGTGGTGGAAATTGGGCGGGCTGATGTCCAGATTCTCGCCACCGTGGCGCAGCCAGAGCTCGGCCCGATCTTTCATCGTGCAGTTGCCACGCTTCTCCTGACGTTCGTGGAGATGGGCGAGAAGTTCGGAGAGGTTGTCGGGAAGCTTGGAGGACTCGGACATCTGGGTGAGAAGTAGGAAAGGGAAAGGAGTAATCGGTGAACGCGGCCCCGCAGGGGGGTGGCATCGATGAGCCCAAGGAATAATTAAGCGACAGTTTGCTGGGAACATCTAATTACAATCTGGCACCTAATATTATAAACTAATAGAAACGAGGCCAAGTGACGCCGCTTCGAGAAGACCCCGGGTGGTGGTCGCGACAGGACTTGAACCTGTGACTTCAGCAATGTGAATGCTGCGCTCTAACCAACTGAGCTACGCGACCGTTACCCGGGAAGGCATCATATCCCTCCGGGGAGGGAGTCGGGCAAGCCTGTTTTCCTGCAGGCGAGGGGGCTTATCGGCGTGACGGCTTGTCTTTGGTCAGGTTCGTCACAATCCTACCGAAAGATGGACACCACCACCGCAGTCGCCAGCCCGCGCGTCGCCGACGAGCGTCTGATCCGTCTGACGGCTCCGGCCGGGGGGAAAGTCCGCGCTTTGGCGATCCGCGAAGCCCAAGGCGGATTCCTGCGGGTCTCGATCTCTGGCGGCGGCTGCAACGGTTTGTCTTACAAGATGCGCTTCGTGGGCGAGGCCAAGTCGGCCGATATCCTCGTCCGCTCGGAAGGGGTCGAGATCCTGGTCGACCCTAAGTCGGCCCTCTATCTTCGCGGTACGCAGTTGGATTATTCGGATAAGATGATCGGTGGGGGCTTCAAGTTCTCCAATCCGAACGCCAAGGCCAGTTGTTCCTGCGGGGAGAGTTTTTCGCTTTGACCGCAGGTCAAAGCGAGGGGCAGGGCTAGGGCTAGGGCTTGGGACTGGGCTAGTTTATTTGTCTCTAGGTAGGGTCGGGACCGCGTCACGACATAGCTGTCTTAGGTAGGGCTTACCACCCTTGGTCAGCCGCGGTTGAGCGAGGCGCTCAACCCTACCTCGATGCAGGAATCCAAACTCAAAGGGGAACCGGAGACCGGATGATAGGCTGGGTGATTATATGCCCTAGCAAATATCCCGGTTTCCGGTTCCCCTTTGAGTTCGGCCTCTAGTCCGCCGGTATCTCGTCCTTCGCGCCGGCTTCGTAACGTTCGCACCAGGCCTTGGACCATGAGGCGAAATCGCCCGCGGCGATATGGACGTGGGCCTGGGCCATGAGGTCCTGCAGAAAGTGGATATTGTGCAGTGCCAGCAACGTTCCGCCGAGCTGTTCGCCGGCGTGGTGCAGGTGACGTAGGTAGGCGCGCGAGAAATGGCGGCAGGTGTAATTGTCCATGCCTTCCACGAGCGGACGGTGGTCGTCGCGGTAGCGCAGGTGTTTTACGCTGATCGGGCCGTCGGGCGTGAACGCGCCGCCGTGCCGACCGATGCGGGTCGGCATCGTGCAGTCGAACATATCCGCGCCGAGCGCGACCATGCGGAGCAACTGGGGCGGGGTGCCGACGCCCATGACGTAGCGGGGCTTGTCCTTGGGCAGGAGCGGGGCGACGAGTCCGACCTGATGGAGCATGTGTTCCTCGGGCTCGCCGACGCTGACCCCGCCGATGGCGTGGCCGGGGAAATCGAGGCCACCGAGTTCTTCGGCGCAACGGATGCGGAGGTCGTCGTAGACCGAACCCTGATTGATGCAGAAGAGGTGACGGCCCGAGGCGAGGAAGCCGCTGTCCTTGGCGAGCTGGAGCATTTCCTTGGCCCAGCGGATGGAGCGGTTCACCGCGACTTCGCACGCGACGCGTTCGCAGGGATAGGGCGGGCACTCGTCGAGCACCATGGCGATATCGGACCCGAGCGCGTCCTGGATGTCGAAGCAGTCCTTCACGTCGAGGAACAGCTTATTGCCGTCGAGGTGGGAGCTGAAATGGATGCCCTCGTCGGTAATCGTCCGGAGCTTCGCCAAAGAGAAGACCTGGAAGCCCCCGCTATCGGTCAGGATCGGCTTATCCCAGTGCATGAACTTATGAAGGCCGCCAGCGGCGCGGACAATTTCACGGCCCGGGCGGAGGTTCAGGTGGTAGGTGTTGCTGAGCAGGATCTGGGCGCCCGTTTCGGCGACCTGCTGAGGGGACAGCCCCTTGACCGTGGCCTGGGTGCCGACCGGCATGAAGACCGGTGTGCGGATTTCCCCGTGGGGGGTCTTCAGCACGCCGAGGCGCGCGGCCGTGGTCGTATCGGTCTTAAGCAGGGTGAACACGGCCCGAAACTAGGGGGCAGGTTGGAGGGGTGGCAAGGACAGGAGGAGTAGAGTCGAGCGGTTGGCGGTTAGCGGTTGGCGGTTAGGATGCTCCAGCCAGCACAACGGTGAAGGTCGCAGACGGTGTGTGGTGTGGCTTCGCCGCGCCCTCCTGTCTCTTTGTTTTCCTAACCGCCAACCGCTAACCGCTAACCGCTAGCCGCTTCTACCTAGCGTTCCCATCAAACGTCAGCCTCATCCCTTTCGGCGCATCGGCGCGGATCTTGCCGTTTTCGAAGACGCAGACGCCGTTGACGAAGGTGCGTTCGATGCTGCTGCCGAAGGTGTGGCCTTCGAGGGGTGACCAGCCGCACTGGTAGAGGAGGCCGGACTTGGTCACGGGCTGGGGCTTGGCGGGATCGACGACCACGAGGTCGGCCCAGTAGCCTTCGCGGATGAAGCCGCGCTTCTCGACACCGAAGAGGATGGCGGGAGCATGGCAGGCGCGCTGGATGGCGGTCTCGAGCGTGAAAGCTCCCTGGCGGGCGAGTTCGACGAGGATGAGCAGGGAATGCTGCACGAGCGGCAGGCCGGACGGGGCTTTGAAGTAGGCCTGCGATTTCTCCACCCACGTATGCGGGGCGTGGTCGGTCGCGATGACGTCGATGACGCCGGACGCCACGGCCGCGCGCACGGCGGCGCGGTCGGCGGATGTCTTGATCGCCGGGTTGCATTTGATCTGGTGGCCGAGGCGGGCGTAGTCCTCTTCGGCGAACCAGAGATGGTGCACGCAGGCTTCGGCGGTCAGGCGCTTGCCCTTGAGCGGTGCGGCGCTGAAGAGCGAGAGTTCCTTGGCGGTGGTGATGTGCAGGATATGCAGGCGCGCGTCGTGACGCTTGGCCAGTTCGGCCGCCATCGACGAGGACGCGTAGCAAGCCTCGACATCGCGGATACGGGGATGCTCGCCGGCGGGTACGTCTTCGCCCCACTTGGCCTTGGCGGCGGCTTCGGCCAGCTTGATGCGCGGGGTATCCTCGCAGTGCGTCAGGATGATGGTGGGGGAGTGGCGGAAGATACCTTCGAGGGTGGCCACCTGGTCGACGAGCATGTCGCCCGTGGAGGAGCCCATGAAGACCTTCACCCCGCACACGTTATGCGGGTCGATGCCCTTGATGGCTTCGACGTTGGTGTTCGTGGCGCCGAAGAAGAAGGAGTAGTTGGCGACCGAAGTGGCCGCGCCGATGGCGTATTTCTTGGCGAGTTCCTCGTGCGTGACCGCCGGAGGGTTCGTGTTCGGCATCTCCATGAACGAGGTCACGCCGCCGGCCACGGCCGCGCGGGCTTCGCTGGCGATGCAGGCCTTGTGCGTCAGGCCGGGCTCACGAAAGTGCACCTGGTCGTCGATCAGGCCGGGGACGAGGAGCTTGCCGGTCAGGTCGTATTCCTGGTCGGCCTGGGTTCCGGCGGGAATGGCGCCGATACGCTCGATGCGACCGTCACGGATGAGGACGTCGGCGTGGAAGCGTCGACCCTCGTTGATGACTTCGGCGTTGCGGAGGACGACGGTGGACATGGGCAGACTTATTCAGCCTGAAAGCCCGGCCACCGCAAACGGGAAACTTTGAATCAAGCCGTGACCTTCACCATGTCCGAAAGGTCGGCCTTCTTGACGCCTTCGGGGTTGATATTGACGGCCGAGACGCGGAACTGGGCGCCGCGCTTGTGGTTGAACTTCAGGATGAAATTGGTGACGACCATCTTTTCCTCGGGGTAGAGCTCGGTCTTGCGGGCGACCATGGTGGTGACGAGTTCCTCGACCTGTTCGGCGGTGGCGCCCGGCAGCTTGGCAAGGGTGATCTTGGCTTCTTGGACCTTGGGTCCGCCTTCGATGGCCGCGTTCCAGATCAGGATGGCGACGTTCATGGCCCCCTTGGCGGCGGTGTGGTTGCCGCCGGCCTGCTCGAGGATGGGCTGGGCGAAGGTGATGAGCTTGTCCGCGAAGCTGGGTTCCCGCGGGGTGGTGTCGACCGGGGCAGGTTCGGGGCGGCTGAAGTCGCGCTTGATGTCGCGGGGCTTGTTGTTGCCGAAGGCACCGGTGGTCCGGCGACGGGAATGGGGGGAGGCCATTGGAAAGGGTTGTCGATAAGGGAAGCCCGAGCGGTCCCCTCGGCAAGCCCTTTCCCTTGGGCGTCCCTTGACACCCAGCCGATGGTAGGCCAGCCTGCCTTCAACGCCTCCACCCGTGTCCGATTACAGCGACGTCATCCGCGCCCATCGCCGCGACCATCTCGCGAAGCCGAATTCGTTGCCCACGGGCGTCCACCGTTACTTCGAGAGCACGCTTCTGCCTCTGCCGATCGAGCAGGTCTTCGATTTCTTCTCGAAGGCCGAGAACCTCCAGGCGATCACCCCGCCGGAACTCAGTTTCCGCATCAAGACCCCTCTGCCGATTGCCATGCGCCAAGGGGCCCTGATTGATTATGACCTGAAGATGAGTGGTATCCCGTTCGGCTGGCGTACCCGCATTACCCACTGGGAGCCGCCTTACGCCTTCGCTGACGAACAACTTAAGGGTCCTTATGCCGTCTGGTTCCACACGCACACCTTCGCCGATGAAGGAGGCAAGACGCGCATGGACGACGAAGTGCTTTACAAGCTCCCGCTCTGGCCGTTCGGCGAGGTCGCCTATCCGTTCGTGAAGAAGAAGGTGGAAGGTATCTTCCGTTACCGTCGTACGAAGATCCGCGA
>CALEEU010000055.1 GCA_937875975.1 uncultured Opitutia bacterium
CGCTCCACCAAATCCGCCACGCGATCGGCACCACCAGCATCGCCGAGTCCGTCGACGGAGGCTTTCCACTTCTTCCAAACGGCCCAGTCACCGGTGAAGGCTTCGGCGATGATGGCGCGCGCTGAGGCCGCCGTCAGGCCGTAGGCGCCGGCACCATGCTCGGCGATGAGTCGGCCATTGCCGGCTTCCTGCCCGGGGATGACTTGCGTGATGATCATCGGCACGCCGGCCGCGACGCACTCGTGCGTGGTCGCTCCGCCAGCCTTGCTGACGACGAGATGGCTCGAAAGCATGAGCGAGGGAATGCGATCGGTCCAGCCGAGCACTTCGGCGCGGCCGTCGACCGCGCGCTCAACGGCTTCCTTGAAGGAAGCGTCCTTGCCCACGGTGATCGTCAACTCGAGGCCGAGCGTCGAGAGCGCGCTGGCAAGCTCGACGGCGTCACGCTTGCCGGGATTGAGCATCACGAGAACGCGCGGGCGTTCACCGGCCTTGGCCGAGGAACGCGGGGCGAGGCGCGAAGAGACGGGGAAGCCGTAGGGTAGGACCTTGGCGGCAGGCACGCCCTGTCGGATCATGACGTCAGCGGTGGCCTGGTTCGGGGTGACGTACCAATCGGAGTGAGCGCGGTGCCAGGCCCGATTCACCGAAATGGAATCAGTGACCACAGTGATTAGGCGCGGGCGGGCGGGGTCGTCGCGATGCCAGCGACGGGCCATCATGTAGTTATAGAGCGGATAGGCTGAGACCACGACGGGCGGGCGGCTCGCGTCGAGCATCTCGTTGAGCGTCTTCTCGACCGGACGCACGAACGGGAGCGAGGCGCGGACGAGCGGCAGGCGATCGAGCGCGGTGTACATGCAACCCCAGAGGCGCGGATACTTGTTCGCGACGCCGATGTAGCTGTCACGCTGGCTCTTGGCCTTCTCGGCGCCGTAGGCCTCGAGGAAGAGGTCGTGCAGTTCTCCGGTCAGGCCAGGCTTGCGGCCGAGAGCCTCGATGATGGAACGCGCGGCCGCGTTATGCCCTTCGCCGAAACCGGCCGTGAGGACTGGGATGACGCTCATCAGGCGACGAACGAGATGGTGGCGCTGGCTTCACCTTCGGGCGCAGACGCACCACCCTTAGCAGCCTCGAAGGCGGCGCGACGTTCAGCGATGCGCTGCAAGAGCTCCTGACGCTCGACGACGCGCAGGCGACCGTCGTCCTCTTCCACGATCGCGGTCAGCGACTCGACCCAGTCGCCGGAATTGATGTAACGGACATTGCCGATCATGCGATCCTCGGCCTTGTGAATGTGGCCGCACATCACGCCGTCGCAGCCACGTCGGGCGGCCAGCGTCTGGAGGTGCTCTTCGAAGCTCGAGATGTAGCTGACCGCAGTCTTAACCTTGGCCTTGATGGCCTGGGAGAGGGAGAAGTACTCCTTACCGCGCCAGGCACGCCACTTGTTATAGACGCGGTTCAGATCGAGGAGAATTTGGTAGCTGATATCGCCGATGACGGCGAGCCAGCGGAGATTCACCGACACGGTGTCGAACGCGTCGCCGTGGATGCAGAGATACTTGCGACCGTCCTGGGCGACGTGGATGTGCTCTTCAGCGAGCTCGATACGGTCGAGCACGAGGGGAATCAGGCGGCGGATGAAGTCGTCGTGGTTACCGCGCAGATAGATCACTTTGGTGCCGTCCTTCTCCGCCATCTTCATGATGCGACGGATCACGGCCGTGTGGGCTGGCGACCAGTGGTTCTTACGCTGGAGCGACCACAGGTCGATGATGTCACCATTAAGGATGAGCTTGTCGCAGCGGATGCCGCGGAGCACGTCGAGTAGCTCGCGCGCTTGAGCGTCCTTGGTGCCCAGATGCAGGTCGGACAGGATCAACGTCCGGAAGTGAATCTTATGTTGCCCAGGGACCTTAGTGGTTTCTTCCATGGGACAAGAAAGTAACATCCAATTATGACAATCCTGCGTCAAAACCGCCTTATTGCGGAAACGTGAAGGAATTCTGCCGCTTATTCTAGCGGGAACCGAGGTCGACCCCACAACGCTTGGCCCAGGCCATCCATGCGTCCGCGAGCTCCTTGAGCTTGGCGGGGTGCGCGGCGGCGAGGTCATGCTGCTCGGAGGGGTCCTTCGAAAGGTCGAACAACTGCCACGTGACGGGCGCGCTCTGGCGCTTTCCCCAGACGATCTTCCAATCGCCGAGGCGATAACCACGTGCGCCTTCATGCGCAGTCGGGATGCCGCGCTCGGACGTCGGTTCGCCACGCAGGTCGGGCAGCAAGGATCGGCCGGAAACCGGACGGATAGGCTTCCCTGCCCTCTCTGCCGGATAAGTCGCGCCGGTGGCAGCCGCGATGGTCGGCAAAAGGTCCATGACATGCGTCGGGGAACGAATCCAAGTGGCCGACGGCTTCAGGGTCGCAGGCCAGGCGACGATGAGCGGCACACTGATGCCGCCTTCGTGGCAGAAGTGCTTGTATAGGTTGAGCGGCGTATTGCCGAGGTTCGCCCACGCGGAGCCATACGAGGAATGCGTCCCGGCTTGGCCCATGCCCGCCAAGGCATCGCCGACATGCAGGTCGGTGCGGCCCGCGCGCGAAGCGCCGTCGAAACCAAACGGCCCCCATTCGTAGCAGGCGCCGTTGTCGGAAGTGAACACGACGAGGGTGTTCGCGAGTTCGCCGTTCCGCTCAAGGTCGGCGAGGAGCCGCCCGACGCCTTGGTCGACGTGCTCCACCATCGCGGCGAAGGTGGCCATGCGGCGGGCGAGGTCTTCCCGACGATCGGCCGGCAAGGTTTCCCACGCGGGGTTCGGCTTACCGGAGTAACCGTTGGCAATGGCGTTATTCGCCTCGACGGGAACCATCGAGAGCGGCGGCAGCACGGCGTCCGCGGCGACGAGCCCGAGGGCCTTCATGCGCGCGAAGCGTTCGGTGCGCAGGATATCCCAGCCACGGCGATACGTGGCCATGTGCCGATCGATGGATTCCTTGGGCGCCTGCACGGGGAAGTGCGGCGAAGAATGCGCGAGGTAAAGGAACCACGGCTTCTCCTTGGTCGCACGCGCCTGGCGGAGGAACTCGAGGGCGTAATCGGTGAAGACGTCGGTGACGTAGAACTTGCCGGGCGCATAGGAAAGCTCGGCGGGCGTGCCGGCGGGCAAGCGCGTATAGGCGGCTGGATCCCATTGATCGTTCGAGTGCGCCTGCAGGCTCTTGTAGCCGAAATAGGCGTCGAAGCCACGCTGGACGGGTCCGGGCGAACCCATGTGCCACTTGCCGACCATCCACGTACTGTAGCCGTTCTGCTTCAGGAGCTCGGGGATGGTGATATTATTATCCAGGAGGTGACCGGTGTAGGCGGGGCCGCGCTTGGGCGAGGGCTTGGCGGTGACGAAGTCGCCGATGCCGGCCTCGTGCGGATGGAGGCCAGTGATGAGCGACGCGCGCGTGGGACAGCAGCGCGCGGAAGTGTACGTCTTCTCGAAGCGCGCGCCCGACTTCGCGAGGCGGTCGAGGTTCGGCGTGGGGATCTCGCCGCCGTAGCAGCCGAGATCCGAGTAGCCGAGGTCGTCGGCGAGGATGACGAGCACGTTAGGACGACGTGTCTCGGCGGCCGCGACCCAGGCGGCGCTGACCAGCAAGATGGCGGACGCCCAGGCCTTCATCGCGGCGCGAGGAGCTGCAGACGCTTGCTGCGGTGGTCGGAATATTCCTTCAGGAGCGACTCGTAGCGTTCATCGCCATAGGCGAGAGCGGCCGCGCGGAGGACGGGCAGTACTTCGTCGGGCTTGCTCTCGTGGATCTGTTGCATCGTCCAAGGCTTGGGTTCTTTGCCGAGATACGGTACGAGGAAATCAAGCGCGGCGCGAATCGAGCGACCGTCCGTGGTCTTATGACGCCAGAGGTCGACGCCGGCATGTTCGCTCAGGTCAGCGAGCCTCGCCAACGCGAGCAAGTTGAAGCAGGAATAGCTGAACGAAGCGGTGCGAACGAGTTCAAGGGGCTGCTTGCCGTCCGGCTGGATCTGCACACCGATACGACGTGTAATCGCTTCGGCGCAAATCTCCTTGGCCTTATCCTTGCGACCGAGCACCAGCGCCCACTTGACCGCCTGCACGTCATACCACGTGCCGTGATTATTCTTCGCCGCACGTTCGTCCTGGCCGTTCTTGCTACCGAGGAGCCATCCGAAAAAGACCTCGCCCCAGGCCTGCAGCGCCTGCTGATCGGCGGCAGACCAATGCTTGGAACCCACGAGGAGGCTCGCGGCGTCAGCGGCGTCGACCAAGGCACGCGCCTCGATGAGGCCGGTGCCGCGTCCATCGTTCACCCCAGGAATCGCTTGCGCGAAACGGAAGTGCGGCGTCATTTTCGTCGCCGGATCGAGGAACCAGGTACGCAGCACCTTGGCCGCATGCTCGGCATATTTTTCGTCGCGGGTGAAATAATAACCCAGGGCCAAGGTCTCGACGGTCGAGCCGACCAAACGCGCGCGCAGGGTATCGTTGGCGGCCTCGGCGCGGGACTCGGGGTTAACCTTGCCGTCTTTGCGTACATACGGGAGGCCGTCCTTCGTCGCCGGATTAGGCCAGAAGTAAGGGGCGATGCTCATGTAGTCATGCATGTCGCCGCTCGGCGGCACCTTCGTCTTCTGCATCACCGAAGGCGGCGTCACGGCCAAGGCCTTATCGGCGTCGGCGATGAGCTTCTTCATCGCCTTGCCGGTGGCTTCGTCGGTAGTGGCCGCGATCTTCGCCTTCTCCAAGGCACCCGGTCGGGCACCGAAGTAGGGGCGACTCGGCTCGGCCGCGAAGAGTGCAGTCGTGACGAGCAGGAGGGAGAGACGCCAGATCATGGAGTCGTGACGCTGAGGCCGGAGACGGTGCCCTGCAAGACGATGAGTTTGCCGTAGAGCCCCACGGCCTTGGCGGTGTCGTGACCCACACAGAAATCCTCGGCGGGCTGACGCGGTAGCGCACCCTTGGCCATGCCCGACACGGCATCCTGACCGACGACGACGAGCTTCATCGCGCCGTCGGCGGCGAGGCTGGCGGTCACAGCGAAGGATCCTTTGACCTCAGCCGGAGAAAGAATCTCGACGACCTCATCCGCGCCGTGGCGGACGGCGAACGCGACGCGTCCTCCTTTGAGATAGAGCGCATGACCGATCAGTCCACCCTGCGCGACGATCACCGCGTCACGCTGCGTGGTCTCGACGGAGATAGCGACGGTGAAGGCTTTCTGGCCGACCTGCGGGGCGGAAGTCGAGACGATGGTGTCGCCGGGCTTCGCCTGCGCGAGCGCGACGGGCTTGGCGGGCGCGGCCTTCGCGGCACCCTTCTTCGCGGCCGGCTTCTTGGCGGCATCCTTCTTCATGTCGTTCGGCACATAATCGATGGTCGGATAAAGGGTCTTCGCGCCCTTTACTTCGCCGGCAGGGCGGCGCGCGGTCGGCGTCTTGCCGCCGATCTCGGCCGCCATCTTATCAGCGAGCGCCTTCAGCTTCGCGACGACCTCAGGATGCTGCGCGGCGACGTCGGTCTGCTCGCCGATCTCGGTGTCGAGGTCGTAAAGACGCAGGCCAGGGGCGGTCTTGGCGGCCTGCTTGCCCATGCCCTCCGACTGCGGCGCGAGGGCGAGCTTCCAGCGGCCCTGACGGACCGCCTGTAGATTGTAGCCGGCAAAGTAATAATGGGCTTCGCGCGCGGACTCCTTCGACTGACCGAGGAGGATCGGCGTGATGTCGCGTCCGTCGATGACCGGCGTCGCGGGCACGGTGCCGCCGGCGAGCGAGACGAACGTCGGCAGGAGGTCGATCGTGGCGGCGACGGCGTCGTTGACGGATCCCGCTGGCACGTGGCCCGGCCACCAAGCGAGCGTCGGCACGCGCACACCGCCTTCCCAAGTCGAACCCTTGCCGCCGCGGAGCGGACCGGCGCTGCCGCCGTCGGTGCCCTTGGTCAGCCACGGGCCGTTGTCGGAAGTGAAGATCACCAGCGTATCCTTATCGAGGCCTTGCGAGCGCAGCGCGTCGAGCACCCGACCGACGCTCCAATCGACTTCCTCGACCCAATCGCCGAAGCGACCGTTCGAGGATTTGCCGGCGAACGCGGCGCCGGGATAGATCGGCGTGTGGACGGCGTTGTGGGCATAGTAGAGATAGAAGGGCTTGTCCTTGTTGCGACCGATGAAGTCGACGGCCTCCTTGGTGTAGAGCTCCACGATGCGGCGCTGCCCTTCCCCATCCATCAGTTCCGCGACCTTCTCATCCCGGAGGACCGGCACGACCGGGACCTTGGTCTCGGCGCTCTTCTTGAGCATGTCATTCGAATAGGGGATGCCGTAATAGTGGTCGAAACCCTGCCGGGTGGGCAGGAATTCAGGCTGGTCGCCCAGGTGCCACTTGCCGACCATCTGGGTGGCATAACCTTTTTCCTTAAGTCGCTCGGCTACAGTTACTTCAGCAGGATTTAGCCCCACGGATTGACCCGGGAAATAGACCCCGGGGACCGAGACGCGGGCGCCGTAGCAGCCGGTCATCATCTGGGCGCGGGAAACCGAGCAGACCGGGGAAGCGTAGAAGCTGGTCAATTTCATGCCCTCCTTGGCCATCCGGTCGAGGTGGGGGGTACGCTGCTTGGTGGCCCCAAACGGTCCGATGTCCCCATAGCCCATGTCATCGATGAAGATCACCACGACATTGGGCGGGCGGGCCAAAGAGGTGGCCGAAAGCACGGCAGCCAGCAGAAGGAAAAGCGTCTTCATGGGGTACCCGAGTAGAACAATCCCATCAGGGTTTAGTTGCAAGGTTCCGTCCGGACCCCTGCTAAGGCACCCGACCCCGATTAGAAGCGATAAAAACGGCCTTTTTGCCCCTTCCCGCTTGCTCCCATGGGGGGCTGTCCTAACTTGCGGCCAACGACCATGGTCAAATCCGATTTCGGTTATAACAGCAAGGTGGAGGGCGAGGTCATCGTGACCCGCGCCGATGCCGTCGTGAACTGGGTGCGCAGCAACTCGGTCTGGCCGATGCCGATGGGCCTCGCCTGTTGCGCCATCGAGCTCATGGCCGCCGGCGGCTCCCGCTTCGACATCTCCCGCTTCGGCATGGAGGTCATGCGCTTCTCTCCCCGCCAGGCCGACTGCATGATCGTCGCCGGCACGGTCACCTACAAGATGGCCGAAGTCGTCCGCCGCATCTACGACCAGATGGCCGAACCGAAGTGGGTCGTCGCCATGGGCGCCTGCGCTTCCACCGGCGGCATGTATCGCTCCTACGCCACGCTGCAGGGCGTCGATAATATCGTCCCCGTTGATATTTATATTTCTGGTTGCCCGCCCCGCCCCGAGGCCCTCCTCGACGGCATGATGCTGCTGCAGGAAAAAATCCGTAACGAAGGCGGCTCGCTGCGTCGCACGTTCCGCGGTCGCACGGTCGAAACGAAGATCGTCAGCTAAGCACGGACATGGACGCCGCCGCGCTCACCTCCCGTTTCCCTGCCACGCAGGACCTCGCCGGCAAGGACATGCCGACCTACCGCGTCGCTGGCAGCGACCTCCTCGCCGTCGTCAGCGCGCTGCGCGACGAACAGGGTTTCGACCTGCTCGCCGACCTTTGTGGTCTCGAACTGCAAGGCCGCCCGGTCCGCTTCGGCGTCGTCATCCATCTCCTCAGCACGACGCACAAGGAATACGTGCGCCTGCACGTCGACGCCGCCAATGACCGCGTCCCGAGCGTCTCCTCGCTGCATCCCGGCGCCAACTGGCACGAGCGCGAAGCGTTCGACATGTTCGGCATCGTCTTCGAAGGCCACCCGGACCCGCGCCGCATCCTGATGTGGGATGCGTATCCCTATCACCCGCTCCGCAAGGACTTCCCTCTCGCCGGCATCGAAGTGCCCTTCCCCGCCGCCGACGTCGCGGAAGTCACCGGCCAGAAGGTCGAGCCCGCACCGATGATGGGCGGACCGTTCGTCTCGCACGGCGGCAAGCTCTCCGAAGGCGAACCCTCCGCGCTCGACCAGTCCTGGACCGAGGAAAAACCCAAAGCCTGATTTAACGTGAAGATCACCAAGGAAATCTCCATCGGCGACGTCGCCGCCCGTTCGGAAGAACTGCGCGGAGAGAACATGACCCTGAACATGGGTCCGTCCCACCCGGCCACGCACGGCGTGCTCCGCCTGAGCCTCGAGCTCGATGGCGACAAGGTCGTGAAGTGCGACCCGGTCATCGGCTACCTGCACCGCGGCGACGAGAAGATCGCCGAGAACATGACGTATAACCAGTTCGTGCCGTATACGGACCGTCTGGATTACCTCGCCCCGCTCGCCAACAACGTCGCCTACGCCATCGCCGTCGAGAAGCTCGCCGGCCTCAAGCTGCCCGCGCGCTGCGAAGCGATCCGCGTGCTCACCTGCGAGATGGCCCGCATCTCGTCCCACCTCCTCGGCATCGGCGTCTATGCGATGGATACCGGCGCGTGGACGGTGTTCATGTACACCTTCAACGAGCGCGAAAAACTCTACACGCTCTTCGAAGAACTCACCGGCGCCCGCTTCACCACGAGCTACACCCGTATCGGCGGCGTGACGCGCGACATCCCCGACGGCTGGCTCCCCAAGGTCTCGGCCTTCTGCGACGGCGTCGAACGCACGATCGACGAGGTCGACAAGCTCCTCACCCGTAACGGCATCTTCCTCGAGCGCACCGAAGGCATCGCCACGATCTCGAAGGAGATGGCCCTCGCCTACGGCCTCACCGGCCCGAACCTCCGCGCTTCCGGCGTGCCGTTCGACCTGCGTAAGGACAAGCCTTACTCGGGCTACGAGCAGTATGACTTCGACGTCCCCGTAGGCGTGAAGGGCGACTGCTTCGACCGCTACCTCGTCCGCATGGAAGAGCTCCGCCAGTCCGTGCGCATCATCCGCCAGGTCGTGAAGACGATGCCCGGCGGCGCCTGGTATGCTGAAGACGCGAAGAAGATTTTCCTCCCGCCGAAGGCGAAGGTGATGACGAAGATGGAAGAGCTCATCCAGAATTTCATGCTGGTGACCGAAGGCCCGCAGATCCCAGCCGGCGAAGTCTACTTCGAGGCCGAGAACCCGAAGGGCGCGCTCGGCTTCTACGTGGTCTCCAACGGTGGCGGCGTCCCGTATCGCCTCCGCATCCGCGGACCGAGCTTTGTCTCGCTCTCGATCCTTCCCGCCATCGTCCCCGGCAACTTCCTTACCGACGTCGCTTCCATCCTCGGTTCGCTCGACTTCGTCATGGGCGAATGCGACCGCTAAACCCATGCACGAATCTCCTTCTTCCTCCGCCCCCGCCCGCGCGCTCAAGCCTGAGACGCTCACGCAGGCTCCCGCCATCATCGCGCAGTATCCGCAGAAGCGTAGCGCCACGATGCCCCTCCTGCACCTCGTGCAGGAAGACCGCGGCTACATCACGCAGGATGACATGACCTGGGTCGCCGAGCTCGTCGGCGTGACCCCGATGCAGGTCCTTGAAGTGGTGACGTTCTACCCGATGTACCGCCAGTCGCCGATCGGCCGCCGCCACGTGCGCGTCTGCCGTACGCTGTCCTGCGCCCTCCGCGGTTCCTACGCGCTGATGGAGAACCTCGAGCAGTCCCTCAACTGCAAGCGCGGCGAGACCTC
Organism: uncultured Opitutia bacterium; assembly: GCA_937875975.1. Lineage (GTDB taxonomy): Bacteria > Verrucomicrobiota > Verrucomicrobiia > Opitutales > UBA953 > UBA953. The sequence continues at coordinate 9,663 of CALEEU010000055.1, forward strand.
GCCCGACGGCGACTTCACCCTGGAGTTCGTCGAATGCATCGCCGACTGCGGCTGCGGCCCGGTCGTCCACGTCGACGCCTCGATGCACGAGAACGTGAAGCCCGAAGACGCCGGCAAATTCGCCGCCCAGCTCAAGGCCACGCTCAAGGATCCGTCCTACGGCCTGAACCCTCCCGTCCCCGGCACGCCCGAGTGGAACGGTTAATCTCCAAACCTTAAGCGACATGCCCGCCGTCGAACGCCCTCTCATCTACGCCAACCTCCGCAAGCCGGGGTACACGGTCGATATCGACTGCTACCTGCGCAACGGCGGTTACGAAGCCCTCAAGAAAGCCGTCGCCCTCAAGCCCGACGAAGTCTGCAAGGAAGTCGAACTCTCTGGTCTGCGTGGTCGTGGCGGCGCCGGCTTCCCGACCGGCATGAAGTGGAAGTTCCTCGACCGTAAGTCGGGCAAGCCCGCTTACCTCGTCGTCAACGCCGACGAATCCGAGCCCGGCACCTACAAGGACCGTCAGATCATCTACAAGGACCCGCACCAGATGCTGGAAGGCATCGCGATCACCGCGTGGGCCATCCAAGCCAAGCAGGCCTTCATCTACATCCGCGGCGAGTTCGTCCACGGCGCCAAGATCCTCGAGCGCGCGATCGCCGAAGCGAAGGCCAAGGGCTTCCTCGGCCAGAACATCCTCGGCTCGGGCTACTCCTGCGAAGTCGTCATCCACCGCGGCGGAGGTTGCTACGTCTGCGGCGAAGAGACCGGCCTGATCGAATCCCTCGAAGGTAAGCGCGGCTACCCGCGCATCAAGCCCCCGTATTTCCCGGCCGTCCTCGGCCTCTACAACTGCCCGACCATCGTCAACAACGCGGAGACGATGGCGCAGGTGAAGCACGTGCTCGCGTTCGGCGGCGCGGAGTTCGCCAAGATCGGGATCCCCGGCGACAGCGGCACGCACATCTGGGGCGTCAGCGGCCTGGTGAAGCGCCCGGGTCTCTACGAGATCGAAGCCGGCAAGGCCACCTTCGGTGAACTGCTCTACGACCTTTGCGGCGGCCCGCTCGACGGACGCACGATCAAGGCGATCATCCCCGGCGGTTCTTCCACCAAGATCCTCAAGGTCGGCGAACGCTTCAAGGGCAAGCTCGCCAACGGCACCGAGTTCGACTGGGCGCTCGAGGACATCCCGCTCGATTCCAACAGTATCGCCGCGTGCGGCACGGGCCTCGGCACCGGCGGCACCATCGTCATCGACGACTCCGTCGAGATGATCCAGGCGCTCTCCAACCTCAACGCCTTCTACGCCCACGAGACCTGCGGCCAGTGCACGCCCTGCCGCGAAGGTTCGCTCTGGCTCTCCCGCGTCTCGAAGCGTATCACGACCGGTGGCGGCATGGAGACCGACGTCCCGCTGCTGCTCGACATCGCGAACCAGGTGGCTGGCCGCACGATCTGCGCCCACGGCGAAGCCGTCGCGTGGCCCGTGCAGTCCGCCGTCCCCAAGTTCAAGGACGAGTACCTCGAGTCCATCCGCAAACGCCAGAAGGGCGAAGCGGTGCCGACGCTGAAGTTGATCTGATCAGGGCTAGAGCTAGGGCCTGGGCTAGGGCTAGGTAATCTTAGAAGGGCCGCATCACCTGTGGTCCTTTTTTGTGCCCAGATGCCTTGGGTCGAAATACCTCTCATCCATTCAGTCCTCTATTATTAACCAGCCCTAGCCCTAGCCCCAGCCCTAGTAAGCTTTTCTCCCTTTACCCTCCCTCCCCCTCCCCTTACCAAATCCGTCCCATGGAATTCAAAAACGTCACCGCCGTCGCCAAAGCCAACGTCTACTTCGATGGCAAGGTCGTCTCCCATACGATCCTCACCGCCGATGGCGCCAAGAAGACCGTCGGGCTGATCTACGCCGGCACCTACCACTTCGGCACCGACAAGGCCGAGATCATGGAGATCACCGACGGCTCGTGCGTCGTGGTCCAGGACGGCTCCAAGGAAGAGAAGACCTACGGCGCGGGCACCCACTTCTACGTGGCCCCGAAGTCCGGCTTCACGATCACCGTGCAGTCCGGTATCTGCCAGTATATCTGCAGCTTCATCGGGTAATCTGACCCGTCGGAGCGGCCGGGGCTTGCCAAGGGCGACGCCTCCCCGAACCTGTCGGCATGTCCGAGCCGACCAGCAGCCTGCCCAATATCCCCGCGCCCATCGCGCGCGAGAAACCGTGGGTGCAGCTCAAGACGTTCACGTCCAAGCCTTCGATCTTCCGCTCGATGGTCGGCGAAGTCTCGCCGGATGCCCGCCAGGGCGACGTGGTTTCCGCCTACGATAAGCAAGGCTCCTTCATCGGTTACGGTTTCTGGAACGCCGGTGCCCCCATCGCGCTCCGCATCCTCAAGGCCACGCCGGGCAAGCCCGATGACGTCTGGTTCGAACAGGCCATCCGCCGCGCCGCCGCCCTCCGCAAGGACATCCTCAAGCTCGACGCCGACACCGACGCCTATCGCGTGGTGAATGCCGACGCGGACTTCCTCTCCGGCCTGATCGTCGACCGCCTCGGCGACGTCCTCTCCATCGAGGTCTCGTCCTATGCGGTCATGCGCCGACTCCCTCGCTGGATCCCGATCCTGCACGACGCCGTGGGCACCAAGCGCGAGATCGTCCAGGTCGACCCGCATGTCGCCCGCATCGAAGGCATCATGCCGACCGACATCCCGAAATCGGCCGTCCGCTTCGTGAAGATCAAGGAGTTCGGCATGGTCCAGGAGGTCGACTTCGCCGAAGGCCACAAGACCGGCTTCTTCTGCGACCAGCGCGATAACCGCCGCCGCTTCGGCGCCCTCGCCAAGGGCCTCAAGGTCCTCGACCTCTGCTGCTACTCCGGAGGTTTCTCCATCGCCGCCAAGCTCGCCGGCGCCACCGAAGTCACCGGCGTCGACCTCGACGAAAAGGCCATCGAGATGGCCAAGCGGAACATGAACCTGAACAACGTTCGCATCGACTTCGTGCATTCGGACGCCTTCACGTGGATTCGCCAGATGCAGAAGAACGGCAAGACCTGGGACCTCGTCCTGTGCGATCCGCCCAAGTTCGTCGACAGCCGCGACGAGGAATTCGAAGCAGAGGGTCTGAAGAAGTATAACGACCTCAACGTCCTCGCCATGCAGCTCGTCGCCCCCGGCGGCCTCTTCGTGACCTGCTCGTGCTCCGGCCTTGTCTCCCCCGAGTCCTTCGAGGACCTCGTCAGCAAGGCCGCGCACCGCTACCAGAAGCGCCTCCAGATCTTCGATCGCACCGGCCCCGGCGGCGACCACCCCAACGCCTCCAACCACCCTGACGGTCGTTACCTCAAGGTGCTTTGGAGTAGGATTGCGTAAAGAGTAGAGGACTGAGTCGATGACAGCGTCGATGACTGCATCGAGGGCTGAATCGATGTGCCGAGGCAATGGGTAGGGTCGGGACCGCGTCACGACATAGCGGCCTCTGCCCCGCTTCCGTGCCCCCTTGTCACCGTGTCCCCTCGCGGCTCCGCCGCGCTGGTAGGGGCGCGACTGCGTCGCGTCCGTTCGCCAAGAGAGCTTCGAATCTCGATCGGCCTAACGGCAGGCTCGGAGAGCCCGCCCTACCCTCTGCCCTAGGTAGGGCTGAGCATCCCTGCTCGGCCGCGACCGGCCAAGTTTACAAACAAGCCGATTCGGCCTAGTTTTGTAAACCGCCCACAGACGCCATCCGGACTGCTCACCTAGAGTGGCCAGTAAGTCAAAATGTCAGAGCCCTTTTCGAACGAAAGCCCAAATGAAAAGGGGGCGCTTACGCGCCCCCCTGAGAGATATCTCGGCCGAGCGAGTCGGCCTACACACCTGAGGAAGATGAAATTAACCGCGGGGCGTGATGCAAACTGAAAAACACCCCAGCGCGCAGCCCAAAGCTGTGTCCAGGTAGGGGCAGCACCACGTGCTGCCCTAGCTGCCTCTGCCCCGCCTCCGATGCCATCTCC
>CALEEU010000056.1 GCA_937875975.1 uncultured Opitutia bacterium
ACCACTGCTACGACCTCGGCACCGATAAGGCCATGAAGTCCGCCGCCTTCGTCACCGAAGAATCCTCAGGCCGCACGCTCGAAGTCCTCACCGATGCACCGGGCCTGCAGCTCTACACCGGCAACTTCCTCACCGGCACCGTGCAAGGCCGCTGGGCCAAGCCCTTTGCCTTCCGTCAGGGCTTCTGCCTCGAGCCTGGACTCTTCCCGGACTCGCCGAACCAGCCTGCGTTCCATCGCCTCGGCTATCCGAGCGGCATCCTGCGCCCAGGCGAACAGTACGCCCAGAAGCTCGTCTTCCGCTTCGGCGTGATGAGGTAGGGATGTGATTGCCATCACATCCGTTCGCGGACGGACATCTGTTGTCCTTATTGGTAGCTAAGACCCGACGAATCCCCGCCTACGGCCCCGAACGGCGGTGATGGCAATCACCGCCCTACCCGATGCATCGCCAACTTAACGCCGGCTTGCTATGAAATACTCCAGGTCACGCATGACCTGATCGGCATCCACTACATGTGAATAGCCGGAAAGTTCGGCGTCCTTAAGAACGCGAAAATCCAAAGTGTACCAGCCTCCCTGAATGCTGGTGGAACTGGATGGAGTTATCGTCGTGACAGCGTTGAAGTAGGCAGTGTCTCCGTAACGATTTACTGTTCCTCGCGTCGTAGCCGTAGCAGGCGAAGTAATCTGGTAACTGCTGATCGAAGTCGTCGCATTCATTACCAAAAAGTAGCGACACCCGCTGAGTTTCGTTAGTTCCGCGGCGCGATACATGGCGAACTTCTCGAGATCAGGCCAGTCCTTTGACCATGCTTCTCCGATGCGCACTTGGTAAACCTGTTCACCCAGCCTCTGGTCGACATACCCCGGCTGAAAACCGGGAATCCGAGGACCATAGCGGACAGAGCAACCCACAACGAATGCGGCAAGGCTGACGATTAGAGCGATTCGTAACATCAATCGGTGGAGCATAGGGCTAAGTCCTATTAGCATCATAGTAATGGAATAGATTTCCAGCCATTATTTAGAGCGGGCGCCTGCGCCCGGTTAAGCGCCCTTAGCGTCTTCTCGTTCCTGCGATGCCGTGCTATCCGCCCAGAGTTGCTGGGTGACCTTGAGAAGGACGTAACCGCTGATAATCGTGACGGCGGTGAGTACCCAAGCCATGGTGAGGCGCTTGGGGTCGCCCGCCGCATAGAGGAAGTTACCGATGGCGAAGAGCGAAGCCCAGATCAGCGCGCACCCGGCGATCCAGCCGACGAAGGCCGAGCCGATACGGTTCTCTTGAGCGATCTCGGTGTCGCTGATGCCGGCCGCAGCGCGGATATCCGTCCAACCTGGACCGGCAGGCTTCACCTTCTGGCAAAAGCTGATGAGCGTCGCGCGGTCCGTCTGCGGACCGACGTACGCGGTGATGAGCCACGACAGCGTGGTCAGGCCGACCTGGATGATCGTCGTGGTCGCAAAGTCAGCGTGCGGCATGAAGAACGGCACGGCCACCGAGGTCACGAGCGACATCACCATGGCAACGACTTCGCACCAGGCGGAGACGCGCCACCAGAACCAGCGGGCCACATAGAGTAGTCCGGTGCCGGCGCCGATGGAGAGCAGGACCTGGAAGGCCTGCTGAGCCGAGGACATGGTCAGGCTCAGCAACGCGGCGACCACGTAGAGGAGCACGGTCGAGAGGCGGCCGACGTTCACGTAGTGCGCCTCGCTGGCGTCCTTCTTCATGAAGCGACGGTAGAAGTCGTGCACAAGGTACGACGAGCCCCAGTTGAGGTGCGTCAGGATGGTTGAGGAATTGGCGGCGATGAGGCCGCCGATCATCAGGCCGACGAAGCCGACCGGCAGGAACATGAGCATCGCCGGGAACGCGGAGTCATGGCCGATGAGCGCGGGATCCGCGTTCGGGAAGGCCGACTTGATCGCCGCGAGATCAGGGTAGACGATGATGGAGCAAAGGGCGGTGATGATCCACGGCCACGGACGCAGGACGTAGTGGGCGATGTTGAAGAAGAGCGTGCCACCGAGGGAATCCTTCTCCGACTTCGAAGCCAGCATGCGCTGGGCGATATAAGAACCGCCGCCGGGCTCGGCGCCAGGATACCAGTTAGCCCACCAGCTGATGGCGATCGGCAGGATGAAGATCATCAACGCCAGCTCCGACATCGTGAAGTTCGGCAACATGTCCAGGATCGGCTGGCCCTTCCCGTCGGAGAGCGACATCACGGGCACGCCATCCGTCGTGACGACCTGCTGGGTGGAAAGTTTTTCGACGAGCAACTTCAGTCCAGTCCAGCCGCTGGCATCGCCGGCCAGACGGCGGCCGACCTCGACGAGCGAGAACCAGGCCGCGGCGAAGACGGCGGTCATCTTGATGAAGAACTGAATCATGTCGATGACCAGCACGCCCCAGAGGCCGGAGTGCGCGGCGAAGACGACGTTGAGGATGCCGCAGACGACGATGGTCTGCCAAGCGGGCATGCCGAAGAGGATGTTGGCGATCTTGCACGCGGCAAGGGTCACCATGCCCATGATGAAGCAGTTGAAGAAGAGGCCGAGGTAGACGGCCCGGAAGCCACGCACGACCGAGGCGGCGGTGCCGGAGTAGCGGTGCTCGTAGAACTCGAGGTCGGTCATGACGCCGGAGCGACGCCAGAGGCGGGCGAAGAAGAAGACGGTAGCGACGCCGGTGAGCACGAAGGCCCACCACTGCCAGTTGCCGGCGACGCCATATTTGCGGACCTGCTCAGTCACCCAGTTCGGGGTGTCGGACGAAAACGTCGTCGCGACCATCGAGAGACCGGCAAGCCACCACGGCACCGAGCGACCGGAGGCAAAGAACTCGGCGGTACTACCGCTCGAGCGCTTGGCCAGAAAGAGCGCGGGCACGAAGCAGATCAGGATCGAAACAGCGACGATGACCCAATCAATCCAGGTAATATGCATGGCGGGGTAAGGGGTTGCTTACTTCTGTTTCACCCTGCCCTACGTGGCAACCGCGTTCCCTTTACTGATATGACCACTTCGGAGCATTAGGCCTGAGGTAGGGGCGCGACTGCGTCGCGTCCGTTCGCGGACGGACGTCGTACCTCGCAGATCTCAGCCAAGACCCGACAGCTTCGAACGGCGGTGATAGCAATCACCGCCCTACCCAATGCGCCCAGCTATTTAGCTTATCAGTCCTGCCACCTGCTACCCGGGGCTGCCACCCGCCACCTGAAACGAATGTCTCTGCCTCTCATCCATTCAGTCCTCTTATCTGGCCTTCAACAACTCCGGCTCCGTCCACGCGTCGGTCCGGCCCTTGGTGTCGGCACGGATCTTCTGCACGAGGTCGACCGGCACGGGCGGGGCCGCGTGGTCCCACTCGCGGCGAATGTAAGTCAGCACGCCGGCAATCTGCTCGTCGGTCAGGAAACCGGCGGCAGGCATATCATAGCTGTAAGCCACGCCCTTCACCTTGATAGGGCCGCGTAGGCCGTGCATGACGACCTTCACGATACGCTCGGGGTCACCCAGCACCCACTCCGAATCAGCGAGGGGCGGCGCAAGGCCTTCGAGGCCCTTACCGGTCGGCTGATGGCACGCGGCACAGAGGCCAGCGAAGGTCTGCTTACCGGAATCAAAGAGGAGCTGCTGCTCATTGGTCAGGGCCTTCACGGTGGGCACGACCACGCCCGGCTTACCCGGCCAGACGACGGTGCTCTTAAACCAGGCGAGGACCTTCATCATCGTGGCGTCCTTGCTCTTGGAAAGCTTGGCGAGGGCCGATGGCTCGCCAGCAAGCTTGATCGGGTGCTTGGCGGTGACGGTCGGGTGAGCGGTGAGTGAACCAAGCAAAGTCACCTGCTGGGAACGCAGCGGCAAAGCGGCGATGATGTCGAGGGCCTTCTCAATACGTTCCGGCTTACGCTCGGAGAAGACGCAGCGCAGCAACGCCGCGGGCAAGGTCTTCGAATAGGCGGCGGGCTGCTTGAGCACCGCATCAAAATTCTCGAGCTCACGACCAGCGAGGCCGCTGATCAAACCATCCTGGATGGCGATGTGGTCCGCGGCGCGGTTCGCGAGCGCGGCGGCGGCGAGGTCGACGGCGAGGTCTTTCGCTTCACCCATGGTCAGGACAAGCTGGAGCTGCACCTCGGGGACGGCTTCACTCGCGGCGAGTTCAGTCCAGCGAGCGATGACTTCGGCGCGATGCGGGCCAGCGACGAGACCTTCGGAGACGCGGAGCGCAGCGGAACGGACGCGCGGATCAGCGTCGGCTAGGCCGGCCGAGACGAGCGCCCAGTCGGTGACCTTAAGTCCGTGCTGCGTCCAGAGCGCATGCACGCGGCCCATGACCGTGGTGGCCTTGAGGCCGAAGGCGGTCAACGCGGCGGCGAGAGATTTGTCGCCACTTTCGACGAGCAGACGCTGAGCGGTCTCGCGGCGCCATTCGTTACCGCTACCAAGTTCAGCGATGAGCTCAGCGGACTTGAGTCCGGCCAGACGATTGAGAGCCGTGGTCTTATGGCCTTCAGGGACGACGCGCCAGATGCGGCCGAGGTGGAGCGGCGCGATGAGGCCGCGGTCCTCGCCCTGCTTACGCAGGTAAGTCGTGAGCGAGATACGGTGCTGGATTACACCATGATGCATGTCCACGAGGTAGAGGGCCCCTTCGGGGCCGGTGAGCGCATTGACGGGGCGGAAACGCTCGTCGGTCGAGGCCACAAACTCCTGCTGGTCGTAGAACGGCGTGCCCTTGACCAAGCCCTTATCGGGATTGAGCACCAGTCGCTTCACGAGATTACCCGCCGGCTCGCAGATGAACGCATTACCATAGGCGTCGGCGGGAAAGAGATCCGAACGATAGATCCACGGGCCACAAGCTGCGGTGCACTCCTTGAGTTTGTAGTCACGGAGCATCTCGGTGCGGTAGCCGCGGTTGATGCCCGGGTTGACGCGGTTCGGCCACACGATCTGGTCGACCGCGGCCTTAGTGTTGAGGCCCGTGGTGCGGCCGAGGGCGGGGTTGCGGAGCAGGTAGCTGGAGTTGACGACGTCGACACGTAGGAGGTCGCTGTTGTTATTGGAATACAGGCGGCCGAAGTCGTCCTGTGCCAAGCCCCACTGCCCGCGGAAGTTACTCGTGGCGCGGACCCACTTACCGTCGTCGAACTTGAAACGCGCCGTGTAGGCGCCGACGTAGAGCCAACCGTCATGACCCCAGAGCAGCGCGTTCGGAGCGCGTTCGGGATTGGCGAGCTGCGGGCGGGCCGGGTCGACGCGTACGCCGAAGTCCGTCGCGACCTCGATCTTCTCATCGGCCTTGCCGTCGCCGTTCGTATCGCGGCAGAACCAGAGATGCGGCGGGGCACCGATGAGGGCGCCATCGCGATGGAGGATGAGCGCGCGGGGCAGAATGATATTATCCAGGAAGACCGTGCGCTTGTCCATGCGGCCATCGCCATCGGTATCCTCGAGTACCACCACGCGGCCCTTCGCCTGGTCTTCCGTCGTCCCGTCAAAGTTTTCCATGTAACCCGTCATCTCGACGACCCAGAGGCGACCGTCGGGGCCGAACTGCAGGACCGTCGGGTGGCGCACCAGCGGGGCTTCGGCGACGAGCTCGATGCGGTAGCCCGGGGCGACCTTGAAACTGCGGAGCGCTTCCTCGGCCGTAAGTGGAGGCGAAGGCGGGATTAGGTTCGCCGGCACGATCGGTACCTGCGGCTCACCGGCCTTATCGCCGACCTGCGCGCACGCGGCGGCCGCCAGGCATAGGACGGCCAAGGAAAAGGTGCGACGGGGCATGCGCATAAGACACTAGATAACCCGCCAGGTTACCGGGTCAACCGACCCTATCGCTTTCCCCCGGCTTTAAACGACAGGTCGCGGACATATAACCAGACCGGGTTCCACCCAAGCCCGACACTAGGGTTACTCTCAACTTAAAATACCTACACTTGTCGGGTTGTTTTTGAATGTGCCGGAATAAACTGAACTGGGCCATGCGATCCCTTTGCTGCCTTTGCCTAACGATATTCCTAAGCCTCGGACTGCCTTCACCCTGCCGCGGCGGCTTCGGCGCGACCAACACAGTCATCTTTGCGTCCACGGATGACTCCGATGAGGACGGACTTGAAGATGCTATCGAAGAGGAGATTGGCACTGACCCTTTTGAACCCGATTCGGATGGCGACGACTGGGATGACTTCGCGGAGTTCATCAACCAAACGGACCCCAACGACCCAAACGACTTTCCACGCACGAGCATCATCGCCACTGACGGTGCCGGGACAGGAGATCCCGGACTACGCCTGAAGATTAAAGAACTCCTGACGGCTCACCGCGTTCGTAACGGAACATCCCCGAATAACAATCCGAACGGCATCCTGTCCCTCGACTACTATTATCTAAAGGGCAACCTGCCCGACCTCGCGGTCAAATTACAAAGGTCGGACTTGAAGTCAGGGTCATACCTCCTGCTCTGGCGGCATCTACTGCGCTGGAATCCACTGGGTAACGAACAGCGCTATACCGTAAGCGTAAAGACGGATGACGGTCACACGGTCCTGACATGGCAGACGCCAGAGCCAGTCGGAACTACGTGGAGCCATGTCGGCCTACCCTTCGTGGTAAAGCCTGCGGAGGAAGGAAAAGTGCTCACCCTTTCCGTGACGCCTGAAAGCGGCGGCATGCAGTATGCCGTAGCGGACTTCGCCGTTGTCTCAGCAGGAATTGAAGCCGACGTCGACCGCGATGGCCATATCGCTCGGGATGAGCGGCCAAAAGGGGGCCGGCCTCTCCGCCACTGGGTTAACGACGATGACGATCATGGGGAGTGGCAAGGGCAAGCCGACCTGCCCGGACTCACCGTCTCTTCCGACCACGCGAGTCCGGGCGTGGACGGCCTAAGAGACTTGGTCGATTTCATGCCAATCAACCTGAACCTCGCGAGAGTCATCCGACTGCTGCCGCCTACCGATGGGTTCGACTACTTCCTACGCAATGAAGACCGAGCGGTCCAAGTCGTGCTCACCAGCTTGTCTCCGGCGGCTGCAGGGACCATCCATCGGAATCCCGACTTGCGGACTTTTGGCAACGACCTGGACGGACCTATCGCCACTGCAGAGGTTCTCATGCCCGATAACCAAGGTCGAATTGCCCTGCCGCTGACATTTGTTGAGCGACTACGAGATCGAGGTAATGGCGTCCTGCTACTCGAAGGCACGCGCACAACTCATCGACCCTTGTGGGTAGAAATATTCCAACATGGAAGATGCGTCGCCAAGCTCGAGCAGCCTCTGGCCGTCGGTCCGGTGGAATCGATGTATCGGCATGTGGATCTAAGCGGCGTGGCCCGCGAGTTCTCCGGCCGGCCGGCCGAAAGGCCAAAAAAACCACGCTTGCACCAGATAGACGAACCGGCCGGGCGGCCCGATATAGAATCTTCCGATCGGTGGGTCGTGATGATTCATGGCTATAATGTCCCAGCCGATAGCGCACGCAGCTGGCACGCCGAGACCTTCAAGCGCCTACATGTCATGGGAAGTGATGCGCGGTTCGTAGGCGTGACCTGGAACGGCGATACCGGCCTAGATTATCACAAGGCCGTCTTCCAGGCCTTTCAGACCGGCGACGAGGTCCCACGGGCGCTCGGCTTCCTCGACGCTTCACGTACTACGCTCATCGCACACAGCCTAGGCAACATCGTCGCCAGCCAAGCCGTGCAAGCTGGCTTCACTCCAGCCTGCTACTTCATGCTGAACGCCGCCCTCCCAATCGAAGCCCTGGCCGGCGAGGCCGACCTGAGCCTTCAGGCTACCGCCATGACGGAGCACCGCTGGCGCCCCTATCCGCGTAAACTCTACGCATCGGATTGGTCTAGGATCTTTTCTGCCGACGACCCTCGCTCGACCTATACATGGATAAACTGCTTCAGCCGAATCCGCTCGGCGGGTAATGTCATCAATTGCTTTTCCCCTGGGGAAGATGTCACCAATTGCCCCCCTGAAACCCAATCCGCCTCCGTGCTCGCGACGCTCTGGGCCGGACGCAGCGTCGACTATGGGGTGTGGAAAACACAAGAGCTGCTCAAAGGCGTCGGGGCCAATCGCTCGCTCGCCATGCTGGCAATGGAAAGGTCGCAAGGCGGATGGGGCTTTAACCTGGGATGGCGCGGTCGCTTCGTGCCGCACGGACCGGACAAGGCGGCGGGTGGGCATTACGAACTAGTCGACCCAGTGACGGCTGGAAAACTGAGCCCTCATCTCCTCCGGATTTATCCTTTCTTCCGTCACTTCCGGGAAATAAGGATTCACTATCCTGGACCGATGAGATTGTCCCCGTTGCTCAATCTCCAGGACCTACGCTACGACCTTCTCGCCCGCGGGATTCCGGCTCAGTCTTACGCTGCCGGGGCCGAGCCCGTGCCGGGCATGGCCAACCTCGACCTTGAGCAAACTGGCAGGAATCCGGCGGCACGTTGGCCCACGGACGGTCATACCGATAAGAAAAGGTCACATCGATGGCTACATAGTGATTTCAAGAATGTCGCCCTTCCGTTCGTCCATCCGCTTTTCGCCACGATGAGCCAAACCCCTGCACACCGATGAAAAGTATGACCACGTTCCTCGTGGTGCTGGGCGGCACCCTGCCCCTGCTCGCGATCGATGTCTCGGTGACGGTCTTAGACGAAGATAGCCAACCGCTTTCGGATGCCGTCGTGGAGGCCCTGTACGCGCCCCTCAATGACCCGCGATACGCCAGCCTACAGCTCAGGGAAGGACGGACGGACGGCAAAGGCCGCTTCAGCTATGAGATCGGCAAGGACCGGCAGCTGGTCCGCCTTAGCGTGAACAAACAAGGGTACTGCGATGCGGATGCCGACCATCGACATGACCTCGGTGGTATCCCCCCGAAAACCACTCACTTAATCACCCTGCCGAAAAATGTGGGCGGCATTCCGCTCTGCTATAAAGATATCCACCTTAGCGAAGGAAAGGGTACGTTCACGACAAAGACCTGGGTGGGCTTCGACTTCCAAGCAGGGGAACCAGTCGCACCTTGGGGCAAAGGAAAGATCGCTGACGTCCTTATCAAGAACGACGGCGCGCGAATCGGCTGGGCCTACGACGAAGCGCAGATTGAGCGCTATCGACGAGATGACATTCATCGTCGTCTGTCCGACTTCGAATTCAACACCATCTACGGACGTTTCCAAGGAACCACCGAGATTGCCTTCAAATCACCGGGCGCAGGGATCATGCGCTCGCCGGCCTTCTGGCCGTATGCGCAGATCAAGATGCCGCCCCTAGCACCCGCAGAGGGCTACGCTGACGGACTAAGGCTGGAGTACGACACCCGGATCTACCCGAGTGTGCAGCTGGAGTTCACAGGTTTTTACTTCCGCGTACGCGCTAAGCTCGGGTCGGATGGGAAGGTCACCTCCGCCCACTACGCCAAGATCCTAGGGCGAATCGCCAGTGGTTATGGGTGGGTGTCGTTCCGCTATTATTACAATCCGGTAGCGGATGACCGGCGGCTGGTCTTCGACCCGGAGCGGAATCTGCTAAAGCCGGGGCCGGGCGCGAAGGTTGATGAGGTCCTCCGCTACCGGGCCTCCGAGCGCTGACCCGCCGAACTCGGTAATCAGCATTGAATCCAGCCCCTCATATAAAGAATATACCCCCATGACCAACCCCCTCAAGGCCTCCTTCCTCCTGGCTGCCGCGGCATGCACGCAGCTCGACGCCGCTAACTTCAACCTGACCTGGAGCGACACCATCAACATGAGCGGCGCCTCGGCCTCCGGGGTGATCGGCCTCGACCTGACGACGATCCCCGCCGCGCCAAGCCACGTAAGCAATTCCATCCCGAGCTGGATAACGAACTTCACCATCACCATCACAGGGGCAAGCAGCGGCAATGGCACGTTCACCCTGGCCGACTTTAGTGGCTTCACATTCGACACCGGCGGCCCCTTTGCTCTGGACTACAACATCGATCTCGTCCTGCAACTAACCTTTGGCAGTTTCAACGTCCAAGGCTCGTCGGTGAACGCTCCCATAGGAGTTGCGCCCAGCACGATGCTGACGGATGCGGCCTACGGTGACTATCTTGTGCTCACGTCCTTCACCCCGGCTCCGGTCGTCCCAGCTGGCGTTCCTGATATCGCGACATGGATGTCGTCGCTGAATGGCTCCTCCCGCCTATATAACGCTGCCTTGGGCCTGACGGCGCTGCAGCTCGAAGGCGCCCACCACCGCCCGATGCTTTCCTATGATCGCATGGGCAAGGAATCCCAGGCCTGGGCGACCGGCGACTTCGGTTCGTCCTCCCGTACCCGCGATATCCACACGACAACCGGTGAGGCCGGTATCAACTGGAACCTGGGCAAGAGCTTCCTCTTCGGCTTCGCCGCCGGCCATGGTGAACAGAATCAGGATCTGGCCTTCGGCGGATCGGCCGCCACGAAAGGCGACTATGCCCTCGCCGAACTCGACTACCGTCCGGAAGGCAGCCAGTGGATCGTCTCCCTCATCGGTCTCGTCGGCTCCTACGAATCGAAAATCAACCGTGGCTATACCAACGGCGCTTCGACCGACTTCTCGAACGGCATCGCCGATACGATCAGCCGCGCCGCCCGCCTCCGCGTCGACGCCCCAGCCCTCGTGACCTTCGGTGGCTTCGGCTTCGCCCCTTACGCTTCCTACTCGGTGACGCAGACCGTGGTCGGCGCCTACACAGAAACCGGCGGCGGCCTCCCGGCTTCGTTCAACGAGCAGGAGCATAACGCGACCGAAGGCCGCATCGGCGTCACCGCCGCCAAGGACCTCTCCGCCGCAACCAAGCTCCTCCTGACGGTCGAAGCGATTCACCGCTTTGATGGCGCCGGCCCAGCCCTCACCGGCCAAGACCTCACTGGCGCCGTATCGTTCAGCCTACCTGGCACCGCCCCCAGCCCGGACTGCGTCCGCTTCGGCTTCGACGTGGACCATAAGCTCAATGAGAACACCCTCCTGAACATCTCGGCCCACGTCTCCACTGTCGGCGAAGCCCACGACGTCTCCGCTGCCGTCAGCATCCGCCGGGCGTTCTGAGCGCGAAGCTTTGCTTCGCGAGGGGACACGTGGGCAAGTTGACACGTTGATAAGGATCAGGACAGGCCGCCCACCCGGGCGGCTTTTTTATGGGTAGGGGCGCGACTGCGTCGCGTCCGTTCGCCGAGATAGAATCGATGAGCCGGGCAAGCAATCGGGCCAGTTAACGTCTGGCCGTCCACGGACGCCACGCAGTGGCGCCCCTACCCAAGGATTCACAACTAATCTTCCGTCGGGCGTTCTGAGTATAGCAATCACCGTTGCGCGAGCGCCGAGCCTTACTATCAACCAGAACATGACTAACGCCCGCTGGCTTATTTCTTTTGGAGTTTTCCTCTTTCTCTGCGGCCTCGCAGGCTATCTCTCCAATCCCGCCGCCGCCAAGACCGCCCTCATTTCCGGCTCCCTCTTCGGTGGCCTCTCGGCGATCTGGGGACTTCTTCTGGCCAAGGGATTCGGTTTTGCCAGATGGATCGCGCTGGCGATGACCCTGATGCTTTGCGGCGTCTTCGGTTGGCGCTCCGTCGTCAGCTGGCAAGCCGTGGCGGATGGCGCCCCCAAGGTCTTTGCCGCCAGCCTTATCACGCTGATGCT
>CALEEU010000057.1 GCA_937875975.1 uncultured Opitutia bacterium
TCGATGCGAAGATCGCGTGGCTACGGGCCAGCGGGACGCGGTGGAAGGAAATCTGCTGGGAAGTCGGGCTCGCACGCGCCGCGGCGCACGAGCACTGGCTCTACGCGCTCTGTGTCATCGCGTGGCGGCTGAACGGCAAGGACCGGCTGAAGCACATCGGCCGGCGGCGGCTTATTGCGAGGGTTCGCTTTAGAGCGGGAAGCGGCCGTCCTGCGTAGTGGGCCGGACTGACGCGATGTGCCCATAGGCGTTGCTTATGTCCAGAGCATCCAGAACGGCGCGCGCGGCGATCCTTTAGTTGGGCCGCGACGCCATGAAAGGGAACAGGCTGATCCTTTAGCAGCGTGCGCCATCAGTGCAGGGTGTTCCCGTCCTCGACGAGGAAGATCTCGATGCCTTCCTCCTTGATGACGGACATGACTTCTTCAAGCGCGGCGGTGTCAGATGCAAAGGTCTCCGTCCAAACTGTGCTGCCGCCACTTTCGTCTTCTACTTCCAGGATCCAGTCACTTTCGTCTTCTCCACGATAGATAAGAACTTCGACCGTGGTTCGGTTGCGTTTGATGCGCCTGCACAGCGGCGAGTGAATGATTTTGGGCACGTCTTCCATGATGAAGATTAGCTCGGAGCGGACAGCAGCCAAACCATCGAAAATGTCGCACGGCCGAGCCAGAGTGGCGCTTGAACATCAGCGTCAGGGGTTCACGAACATCCGGGCCATAACCGGGAAGAGTCCCTCTCGCCGGGCTGCCTACGGAGCAGGCTGGTGTCGCCGACCGATGAGATACGGCGAGCACCAACCGCCAACGGCTTCGGATCGCTAATGCCGTTGGCCACGGGGTGTTTCCGGCCACCGTGAGCCCAAGGGGACTGCCGCCGGCACTGTGAGGTGTCGTGGGCGGCAATGCAGCGTGATACTCTGCGACCGGAATGCCAGGCGCAAGTGGCGCGGCGAAGTTGCTCCGGTCTTCGCGGTGCGGCACTGTCGTGGCGATGGCATTGCCAAAACCGACGGACGTAACGGCACTGCTCCAAGCTCCAGGATCGGCTGGTTCGATGTCGGCGAATGAGCCACCGGCGCCGCCCAGGGTCACGCTGCCGAGAAATCTCTCGACGACACTGCGAGGCCTGGTAGACGTCGATCTCGAAACGCTGCAGCGCGAAGTAGCGGCCGAGATCAAGCGCCGCCGCTCAGCGAAGCCCACGGCGACGATTGCGGAGGTTTCACCGCCTAAGGCCGTATCGCCAGCAAAGACCGAGGCGGCGGATGTGCCGACGGGCAAGGCAAATCTCATCAGGGCGTCGTACCAGGCCGGCATGAAGCCCGTGGCCATCGCCCGGACGCTTCGGATCTCCCGGAGTTTGGTGGATCGGGTTCTGGGCTCGTCGGATAAGCTGAAGAGGTAAGCGGCACCGCAGTGAGGACCGCGTGAGACCCGTCGGCCGGCGCCGCCCGGAAAACTTCACTTGCAGACACTTTTCGCGCAGACGGCTTCGGCGGGAAAAGGTAGATTTCTTGCTATGATCGCGAGAGGCGCGCGCGGCGGGCATCACCCACAATACGAACGAAAAAGCCGGCGGCCACGCCGTTGACGCGACCACCGGCTGATTGATCGAGCCGCCTCGTCGGCGGCAGGACTATCCTGGCGCTTCCCGCCACCGTCTCCAGTCGTCGGGGTCGTCGTCTCTCCAGCCGCCATCCGGCGGCAGCCAGATGCGGCCGTTGTAGGAGATCCGGGCGACCACCTGATTGCCTTTGAACACGCGCGGTGAGGGGAAGTTCCCGGCACCGAGGTCATGGCGCACGATGTAGGCGCGCGCGGCTTCGGCTGCCTGCTGCAGCGTATCGACTGTGATCTCCTCGGTCGGGGACATCGGCTGATACGGGTCTTGGCCGAAGTCTGGATTGCCAACCGAGCGCAGGGTGATGCGGTACATCAGCCGCTACTCGGCAAGCCGATACACGCGACCGCGATCGTCGGCCTTCTCGGACTCGACGTTGAGCCCGAGCTTCTTCTTCAGCGCGCCGGACATCGCGCCTCGCACCGTGTGGAGCTCCCAGTGCAGCGCCTTGGCGATCTCCGCGATGGTCGCGCCGTCGGGCTGCCTGAGCATGGCGATGAGCTGCGACTGCTTGCTCTCGCCGCGGGGCGTGCTGACCGCCTTGGCGGCTGCCTTCGGTTTGGCGGCGCCCTTGGTACGAGCGGCCTTCTTGCTGGTGCGTGCGGCGTTTGAACTCTTTGACATGACGTGGACCCTTCGATGAAGCGGGCCACGACCATCGCGGCCCGGTGATCATGACCGCTTCAATCGCGGAACGAGCCAAGCGAACTCGCGGATCATCTGATTGCTATCTTTGAGGCGCCACGATCATGGGATTACGAGCGCTGCAGCCGCGCGTCGCGCTGGCGAATCTGCGCACGGCGGCACTGCCGCCGAAGGTGGCGGACTCGTTCTACTCATCGCCGGCATGGATCGCGCTGCGCGATCGTGTTCGACGTGAAGCAGGTGGACGATGCCAGGTGGCAGGTTGTGGCCGTATCGAGCGCGGCATGATCGTCGACCACATCGTCGAACTGAAAGACGGTGGCG
>CALEEU010000058.1 GCA_937875975.1 uncultured Opitutia bacterium
CCTGCCCAAGGTCCTTCCCTCATCTATTTTTCCATGCGCTCTCTCCTGCTCCTTTCCCTTTTTGCCGCCGCGGTTCTGGCCGATGGCCCGAAGGATAATATCCCGGCCGCCGTCCGACCAATCCCGCCGACCGATAAGGCCGTGGCCCTGCCGGAGGCCGACAAGGTGACGCTGACCAAGGAGCTCGCTGAACTTCGTTTGGCTATCGACGCCGCCGCGAAGGCTCAGGCGAAGAACCCACGCCTCGAGGAATACCTGGCTGACATCGAGATCTTCCACAAAGCGGTCGATTGGGCCGGCAAGTACAACGAGTATTTCAACAAGGGCGAATTCAAGACCGCCCATGAGCTCGTCGCCGAAGGCAAAGCCCGCGCGGCTTCCTTCTTGAAGGGCGAGACGCCTTGGATTCGTCAGACGGGCCTGGTCGTCCGTGGCTACAAGTCGAAGATCGACGGCTCGGTGCAGCCTTACGGCATGGTGATTCCTGACAACTACGCCGGCTCACTCATGCGTCTCGACTTCTGGTGCCATGGCCGTGGTGAGACCTTGAGCGAACTCGCGTTCCTCGGCGACCGCCGAAAGAATGTCGGCCAGCTCCCGGCCAACAACCGTCTGGTGCTCCATCTTTACGGTCGTTACTGCTGCGCCAACAAGATGGCCGGTGAGGTCGACCTCTGGGAAGCCTACGCCCACGCCCGTAAGAGCTACAACATCGACGACGACCGCCTGTTCATCCGCGGCTTCTCCATGGGTGGCGCGGCTGTCTGGCAGTTCGGTGCCCACTACACCGATCGCTGGTGCGGTATCAATCCTGGCGCCGGCTTCTCCGAGACTCCGGAGTTTCTGAATGTCTTCCAGAACGAAGACGTCTCTAAAATCCCCTCTTGGCAGAAGACTCTCTGGGCTTGGTATAACGCCACCGACACCGCCATCAACTTCCGCAATGCTCCGACGGTCGCCTATAGCGGTGAGCTCGATAAGCAGAAGCAGGCCGCCGACGTGATGGCCCGCGAGATGGGTAAGCTCGGCATGGAACTCACCCACATCATCGGACCGCAGACCGCCCATAAGATCCACCCTGACTCCATGGTCG
>CALEEU010000059.1 GCA_937875975.1 uncultured Opitutia bacterium
TGGCAATCGAGCGGGCAGTCTTCGAGGCCGGCTTCAAGTACGGTCATCTTGATGCGCTTGTAGGCCGTGCCTTCGGCGTCATCCATGCGCTTCCAGTCGTCGGCGGTCATCTCGTAGACCGCGCCCCAGACGCCAGGGGTGTCCTGGTCTTCCAAGACGTCGGCCGAACCGCCGCCCCAGGTTGAACTAGGGTGTGTGAAGGCGAGGCGATGCTTAGGCAGGAAGGCTTTCCCGCGATAGCTGGAGCCGGGGCAACGGCGCTCCATCTGGGTGGAGTCCAGATTGGAAGCGTAGGCGAAATAGTACCGGCTCATGCGAAGGGAAGGGAACTTTGCCCATCTCGGGCAGAGATGCAATCATGCAACCAAAGATGGGGGTCTGCTGGCATGGTGAACGGCTGCGAAGAAATCTCAGGAATAGCCGCTCAACGTCCGTGCCGCTGGCTATTAATAACTTGCAGACTAGGGTGACGGCTTTGCTTCGCAGCGTGCCAGCATGCCAGCAGTTCCCCTCGCGGCTACGCCGCGACTGCTTCTCAGCAGTTCACCATGCCAGCAGACCCCCCCGCGCTAAGCTGCGCTTAGCGGGCAATATCATTCCGGCCCAGGACGGTGATGCCGTGGCTGGATAGAACGGAGGCGGCGAGTTCCTGCGCTTCCGTTCGGACGACGAGACCGTAGCGGCCGTTCGGACGGAAGAGGAAAGGGTAGACGTAATGGATATTGATCTCGGCCTTGAGCAGGACGCCGGTGACGTCCTTGAGCTGGGCTTCCGACTGGAGTTCGATGGCGACGACAGGGACGTCGTCGTGGGCGAAATGGTGCTCGTCGAGAATCTGTTCGGCCCGCTCAGGGTAGTCGACGACGATACGGATGATCGTGGAGTCAGTCGTGTCGACCAGACACAGTGCCATGATGTGGACGTCGGCGCCAGCGAGGGACTCGATCATTTCGTTGAGTCGTCCGACCTTGTTCTCGACGAAGATGGAGAACTGGCGGACAGGTCCGAGGTCAGGTTGCTGGGAGAGTTCGGCGGCCATCGAGAAACATTATGACAATCCGGATGCGTTTCTCCAGCCCCATCTGAGCAGGACGGGCCCTTTGACTTGACTTACATCTTCTTATGCAGATATGAAGATATGTATGTTAACCCTCGCGGTTCTTTTTTTAGCTCAGGCACCAACCCGTCTGCCGGACACGGTCGTGATCGAAACTCGGCAAGCCACCCCGTTGGCTGACGCCTCGCCTTCGGTCAGTCGCCTCGATGTCACGGCCGCGACAGAATCGGGCCTGACGACGCTCGCCAGCCTCCTGGGGGGCGCGCCGGGCGTCTACGCGACCGAGCAGTCGGGCGAAGGCTCCGTGGGTTCACTGTTTCTCCGTGGTACGAACTCGACCCAGACGGCGGTGCTGCTCGATGGGCGTCGCCTTCCGCAGGGCTTTTCCAATTCTTACGAGATCGGGCGCTACCGTATCTTCGGCCTGTCCTCGGTGGAGATCCTCCGTGGTCCGTCCTCCTCGCTCTACGGCGCGAATGCGCTTGGTGGTGTGATCGATCTACGCCAGCAGTCTCCGCTTTCCGCCAAGGCCGGCTCGACGTTCGTCGCCGAAGGGGGTTCCTACGGCCGCGGCTCGTTGGGACTCGCCTTTCTTTCGAACAACGCCGTCGGCGGGCAGGCTGCGACAACTGGCACGGCAATCAGTCTCTCGGCCTCGCACGACGACGGCTGGCGCCCGAACGGCGAACGCGATGCGCTGAGTACCTATCTCAAGCACGAGTGGCGCTTGTCGCCCAACCTAGTGTTCGACCTGGTCGGCTCGGCCGACCATGGCAAGGCTGGCCTGCCCGGGCAAGATATCGGCGGGACATCGAGTCTGACGGATTGGCAGCGTGACAGTGGCTGGCTGCTGTCGCCCGGCCTTCGCTTTCAGGATGCGAACACGGATGCCACGTTCTTCTGGTCCCGCGCTGGTAGCGCGATTTCCAGCGTCACGGCGCCCTTCGCCAACCGATACCTGTTGGGTCGCGATGAGCTGACGGCCTTCGTCGACCGCAAGGTGCGCGCTGACCTTACCCTCGGCCTCGGCCTCACCTACGAGCGGTCAACCTTCGAGCAGTTCGACGTGACCACGAACAGCCAGACGTGGGCGGATACGCATGAGAGCCTTGGTGTCTGGACGCGTGCTGACTGGCAGGTGACTTCGGTCGACCGCATTCGTGCTTCCGTCCGCGACGATCGCTTCACCGATTTCGCCGGCAAGACCACGGGTGAGGTTTCCTATTCCCATCGCTTCACCAAGGAACTGCTTGCGCACGCCAAGGTCGGCACCGCTTACCGAGCCCCCGCCGCCAACGACCTCGCCTACGGCACGCACCTCGGCCTGCCGCTCCGCCCGGAAAGTAATACTGGTTCTGAAATCGGCCTGCGACACGAGAATGCCGTGCCCGGCGCGCTGTCGTGGACGCTCGTCGCTTTCCGCAACGAACTAACCGACCTCATCGACAGTAATCCCGTTAGCTTTCAGAGCTATAACATCGCGAAAGCCCGCACCCAAGGGGTCGAGGCTGGCCTTGAGGCACGTCCGGCTAAAGGCCTGCGCGTCTTCGGCGCGACCACCTGGCTCGACAGCGAGATCCGATCCACCGACTACCTCTTTGGCACCGGTCTGACCGGGGACAAACTGCTGCGCCGACCTTCGTTCACCCTGACGCTCGGCGTGGAAGTCATCCCGAATGACGACTGGACCTTCGGGCTCTCCGCCGCGCACCTGCGCGGCCGCGAAGACTATGATTGGAATAGCAGCAGCCGCCTGAGCCTGCCGGATGCGACCTACGTCCGCGTCTGGCTCCGCCGCATCCTCGCGGACGGTACCGAGATCTCCTTGCGCATCGAGAACCTCTTCGGCGAAGACGCTCCGCCCGCCGCCTTTGGTTTCGGCGCCCAGCCCCGTTCGGCGTATGTGGGGCTGACGCGCAAGTTCTGACGCGAAGGTTCGTCAGAACCTTCGCGTGGGGTTCTGCTGGCATGGTGAACGGCTGGCCGCCGCAGGGCGGCCGAGGGTAGGGGCGTGGCTTCGCCGCGCCCTCCGCCTAGGAGTGCACGATGAATCGTGCCCCTACCTTGGTTCGCCCTGCGGCGAACGGTTACGGGGCCAGATCTTAGTGTAAGGCCAATCGGATGGTGCTGCGCAAAGATTAGCCCTGACGGGATTCATCAGCACATAATTCCATTTCTCTCTTACGGAGGTCTCGTTGCGGATGCGGTGATCGAAGGCATCTCTTTGCCAATCGATTTGTCCCGCTATTGTGGTCTTAGCTTTGAATAGTCGAATCGCCTTGGGAATCCCAGTGATCCGTGGAATGTCGGCTATCAGGTGGACGTGATCCGGCATGGCTACCATCAGCCTGGGATTCCAGTTGTGGTCGCTGAGCATTGATTCGGCGGCGGTGACTAGGGCGTGCCAAGAGATTTCATTCGCAAGCTGATCACGAATTCGATCTCGGCAACAGAGGGTGAGGAAGACGGGGTCGCTTTCCTTAGCCCAAGCAGGTCTGACGTGGGTGAGTTTCTTGCGCGGGGTGAAGCTCATCCGCTCATCTTCGCGATTCTCCAAGTCTTGCGGATTCTATTGATTACCTAGGTATTTTCTATTGGCCGCCGCAGGGCGGCCGAGGGTAGGGGCGTGGCTTCGCCGCGCCCTCCGCCTAGGAGTGCACGATAAATCGTGCCCCTACCTTTGTTCGCCCTGCGGCGAACATGCCAGCAGTTCCCCCGTACAGTAAGCTCTGCTTACTGCGCTTACTTCGTCGGCAGCTTTGCGAACTCAATCACCGGCTCTTTGCCCGCCGGCACCGCGAGCATGACGCCGCGCTTGCCGTCGGTGCTCGAGTAACCACCGGTGATCAGCGCCACGGAGTTGCCTTCGACGGTATGGGCGTAGTCCTTGCGGCCGAGTTCCGAGGTCGCGCTGGTCTTGGCTTCCTTGAGCGCGATCCACTTGCCGGCAGCGTTGCGGATCCAGAGGTTGGAATAGAGGCATTTGCGTTCGACCTGGCCGTAGGAGCCGGACCAGTCTTCGACGAAGGAATAGAGGCCGTCGAGTTTGGCCGCGGTTTTCGGACGACGGAACGACGTCAGGAAGCGCCACTGACCGGTCTCGGCGAGCTTCACCCAGGCCGAGAAGATCGCGGCGTCGCCGTCGGCCTTCACGCCAAGCAGGAATGAATAGGTCGTGTTGTCCTTCCACGAGTAATCGAGGTGGCTATGACCGCCCGAGCCTTCGTGGTCGAAGGCCGACGCCACGACGTCCTGGCCCTTGGCGACCGTCGTTACGACGAGGTCGCGCAGTTCTTCGGCGCTGACCTTCTTGGCGTCGTTCTTGACGTAGCCGTTATCCCAGAGCGAGTAGATGAACACCCGATCCTTGGCCTCGGTGCCGGCCGTCTTGCGTTGGTAGCCGAAGTAGCCGTGGCCAAAGCCCAGTACGCAGTTGTAGGTCGTGGGCGGGCCGGGCAGAGACTTCGATTCGGCGTAGGCCCAGAGGGCGGTCTCACCCTTGGGCACTGGGTAGCCGAAGTGCACGGACTGCGCATTGCCGTTTGGGAGCGCCCAGATCTCTGGATTGGTCGCGCCGTTGAGCAGAAGTCCGTTCAGCGTCACGCTCCCGTTGGCTTCCTGGGGCTCCAGCGCGACGAGATAAGTGCCGGCGGCAGGGAAGGTGAGGGCAATCTCCTTGGAGAGCGCGGGCTTGCCGGTGCCTTCGAGCTGGACGGCGACCTTGGCCGTCTTCTTCAGCGTATCCAGCTTGAGGTTATCGACGACGTGCGCGGCCAGAGTGGCCGTGGAGCCTTTGTTCGCAGTGAAGCGTACAGAGAGTTTTTTCACGCCTGGTTTTTCAACGACGACGGGGATGAGTAATCGTCCACCGGCTTTCTGGATCGTGGCCGCACCGACTCCGCCGCGGTCGCCGACCGAGATTTCCGGCGATTCGGTGTAGGCGGTCTTCAGGTGCAGGAGTGGCACCGCGGTCGCCTTAGCCTTGGCGTTCGCTGCGCAGGTGAAGCGATAGCCGTGCAGGGTCACCGACCCTTTGCGTTCTTTGGCTTCGAGCTGTAAGAAGGCGGGTGCGTCGGCCAGCGCATTGAATGTCCCCAGAGCGACCCACTCAGGCTTGCCCGAGCCTTCGATTTTACCGGATGCATTGTACGCCTTGCCGGCGACCTTGCCCGTCAGCGTGGCCGACTTGCCGGTCGGCATCGTCACCAGCGCTTCGGCGGACCATTCGCCTTTGTCGGAGAAACTGAAGAACGCGAAGACGCCTTTGTCGCCGTTGAACTCCGCGGTGACCTTGCCGCTACTCTCGACGAACTTGGCTCCGAAGCGGCTAGGGCTGGTGGATTCCAAGCCGACCTCGTTGGCTGACAGAGCTAGACAGGGAAGGGTGAGAAGGAACGTAAAGAGACGCTTCAGGGGCATCAGTTCGTTTTAATGACTCCTTCATGCGTGACCACCCCTTTAATCGAGCGGTAAATGCACGATGCAGCGCCCCTGCGGGGCGCGGGGGTTTCAATATCATCGTTCGCCGCAGGGCGAACCAAGGTAGGGGCACGATTCATCGTGCACTCCGCTGCGGAGGGCGCGGCGAAGCCACGCCCCTACCTCTGCCGCCCTGCGGCGGCCCAATCATCGCAGCAGGTCCCCCAGGAGCGAGGCTAGTCCTCGCTCCTTAATTTTCTCTTCATCGAAAAGTAACTCTACTCCTCTTCCCATTAGCGGGGCGCACGATTTAATGGTGTGTACGGAAGCGCAGAGGGCTCCGTAACAACCCCAATAAAACCAACATGAATCCTCGCATCATCGCCCTGCTGGCGGTGCTCGCTTCGGCCGAACAGGCTTTGGCGGGCGATCCGGCCGGCCTCGCCGGTCACCCCGGCAAGACTCCCTCGGTCCGCGCTCACAAGCCCGGGCACTCAGGTGATAATCGTCCCTATGTTCCCTCTGTGCTCACTCAGTTCGGGGATCCGCTGCCCGGCCTCACGGCCGAACAGCTGAACCTCTTCCTGGACGGCA
>CALEEU010000060.1 GCA_937875975.1 uncultured Opitutia bacterium
GGCGAGCAGGCCGGCGGCCGTGTGACGGGCGTTGGCGAGCATGATGCCTACCCAGAGGTTCTCTTCGCCAGCAGCAACTCGGGTCGAGTCGCGCAGGCCGGCGCCAGCAGCGAAGCGACGGAAGCCCGGCTGATCGACCACGGCGAGCATGAGCGCAGAGGCCGCCGCATGGGGGACATGGCTAATTGCCGCGACAATCTCGTCATGCTTGGCGGCATCGGTCTCGTGCAGGATAGAGCCGAGCTCTTCCCAGAAGAGGCGGACGGCGGCCAAGGCCTTGGGGTCTTCAGCTCCGGTCGGGGTCAGGAAGCAGACACGCCCTTCGAAAAGGTTGGCGGCGGCGTGGGCAGCACCGGCTTTTTCTCCGCCGGCCATCGGATGGGCGCCGACGAAAGGATTGGCCGCGGGGAGAAGACGGGCCGCGAGGAGGATCGCGCCCTTAACGCTGCCCGCATCGGTGACGACGGCGCCGGGGCTTAGGCCCTGGGCGATGGCCAGGAAGGTTTCTTCGGCCGTATCGACCGGGGTCGTTACGATGACGAGGTCTGCGCCCTTCACGCAGGCTGCCGCGTCGGCGAAGACTTCGGCCACGCCAAAAGCCTGGAGGGTGGCACGGGATTTTTCAGAGCGCGACCAACAGGCCAGGGAGCCAGCTAGGCCCTTCCTTGCCGCCGCGAGGAGGATTGAGCCGCCGATGAGGCCGGCGCCGACGACGGCGATGCGCTTGAATTGAGCCATTTCCAATATTGAAGGTATGACTTTGATGAACCAGAGTGACGAACTATTAAAGCAAACAAACCGCTGACGATGAAGTTGGCGGCTCTGACATGACCCAAGGCCCCCCGAACCCTAAGAACGACTTTGTCGCCACTCCCGACCCGC
This sequence comes from uncultured Opitutia bacterium, assembly GCA_937875975.1. GTDB lineage: Bacteria > Verrucomicrobiota > Verrucomicrobiia > Opitutales > UBA953 > UBA953. The sequence continues at coordinate 883 of CALEEU010000060.1, forward strand.
GGGCCGGCCGGAGCAAGGTTTCGCCGGGACAAATCTGGCTCAAGATTCGGGCGGCACTCCTTGTCCTCGTCCTGCTTGCGCTCGGGATTGCTAGCCTGCTTCTTTATACTTCGGACCGTCGGAGTACGCGCCAAGCGGAGCTGATCATCTCACCCGAGGCGGCAGAGGCACTCCGGCTGCGGTCAGTCCAGCTGGAAATCGACTTCGAGAAGATCCGCCAGGAACGGTTTGAATTGAAGGAGGCAGACATCGCCCTGCTGGAAGACGCCCTCCGCCTGCAGGAGGAGTATATCACCGCTCGCCAGTCGGTGGGTACGGATAATGCTCGGCAGCAGTCCCTACGCCGGCGCTTACATCTGATCCGTGGCGAGCGGCTACGGCACGACTCCGATGAGGCCGAAGCGAAGGCTCTGGCGTTGGCCAAGACCGACGAAGCAGCCGCGATTCCGCTCCTCCGCCAGGCCATCGCCTGGGAAAAGGAGATCGAGACGAAATGGGAATTCTCCGGCCTCGCTGAGCCTGGCCGACGCGCGCGGCTGGACACCCGCCTTCGCCGCCTCGAATCCGCCCCGCTCTGGCAGAAGGGACGCGCCATCGAAGCGGAAGCCGAGACGCTCTTCGCGGCGGGTAAGTTTGCCGACGCGGCCGCCAAGTTTAGCCAAGCTATCGATTGCGAGACAGATTTCCTCGCCCGCTATCGCGATGTGCGGAATACCGAGTTCGGACGATCGGATAAACTCGCCGAACGCCGCGAAACCGCTTTTTCCGGTGAAGCTTGGAATGGCATCCAGTCCCATCGGGCCCAAGCCGAAGCTTTCGAAAAGAAAGGGGAGTGGCCGTCCGCGACGCGCGCATGGCAGGCTGCGGTGGATGCATTCGCCAAGTTGCTTACCGATTATCCAAAGAGCAGCTTTGCCGACCGGACGCAGGAGGCGGCGATGGCCACCCGCCTTAACTTCGCCCGCTTCCATGAAGAGATTGGTGCTTTGCGGACCCGCTGCGAACAACTCCGGTCCGCCTTGCGGGCGCGCCGCGCCGACGAAGCGATCCTGTTGGCCGATAATCTTGTCACCGAGGCCCGCCGGATTGGCTCAGCCAATACCGGTGTCTTCCGGCCCGAGGATGACGAGCGCAAGCAACTCGAATACCTCGCGGTGAACGGCGCGGTCGTCCGGAGTGCGCTGGGCATCATCGACCAGAACTTGCGACCCCTCCCGGCTTCGTCCGTGCGTATTTATCGGACGGAGATTCCGCAGGGCCTTTATGCCTCCGTCATGGGGGCTAACCCAAGCTCCGCTCGTCGTGAAGCGAATCCGGTCGAGTCCGTAACTTATGCGGACGCCGAGGCCTTTGCAGTCCGTTTTGGCTGGATCTTGGGTGCCAAGGTACGCCTACCAACCTCGGCTGAATTCATGGCCGCCGTCGGAGATCTGAGCAAAAACTCAGTCCCAGCTCAGGCTTGGACCGCCGAGAACACGGACGGGATGACGGTGCGTCCGGTCGGGACTAACACGGCCAACGCTTCCGGAATCCATGATTTAATCGGCAACGTTGAAGAGTGGACGAAGGCCTCGCCGAGCGAGACCCGCGCCCCCGCGCTGGGAGGGAGTATCCTCACCGCGCCCGGTAAAGCATTCCCTGCCCGGGAGGTCTTCAAGCGGGAGAAGAGCCGGACGCTCGGGTTTCGTATCGTCATTGAATAAACGTCCCGGGTCCTAATTATAAAGCGACCCCATGGCTGCCCCAGTCCATCGACTCCAACGTGCCGCGTTCTTTTTCGCGACCTATGGAGCCTTGGCCGCGTTGTC
>CALEEU010000061.1 GCA_937875975.1 uncultured Opitutia bacterium
CGATAGGACTCCAGCACGATGGTGCGGGTGACGAATGCCTTGGTCGGCACGGTCGTCCGGACCGGATTGCCGAGATAACGTTCGGTGAGCGGGGCATTCTCTACCATCTGCGAAAGGTGGACGCGGTAGACGTCTTCGAGTCCCGGTTCGGCGGCGGCTTCGTCGGTCGTCACGACGATTTCGACCTTCACCGCCGCGCAATCGTTTGGGAGGGCGACAATGCCGGCGACAGACTGTCCTTCGGTGCCACCGGACAGCGACCAGACGGGGAGGTAGGTCGTTCCGTTGGTCATATTGACCAAAGAGGGCTTGCCCGTCGCGATCGAGAGCTGATGGGCCGTCAGGATGATCGGGTCATGGCCGGCGGCGAGCGCCTGGACGATGGTAGCCAGGAAGGTCAGCAAAGGCAGAGAGGCTTTCATGGGGCGATCGGAGTGTCGGCTTGTAGGGCCTAATAGCAAGCCAGCGGACCCATGCTCCCCGCCAATCATCCGGTCTCCAGTTTCCCTTGAGCGCGCATTGCCCGCCACCTGCCACCCGGGGCTGCCACCTGCCACCCGAAACGAATGGCTCTCCCAACCGCTAACCGCCAACCGCTAACCGCTAAGATCTACTTCCCCACTTTCACCACCGCTGGATGCGCCAATGAATTCCAACAGGCGTCGAAGAGCTTGGCGTCGGGTTCGCCGTCGGTGACCACGAAGCGATAGCGGGTGACGTAAGGCTTGCCGGGCTGAATCGAGAAGCCGCCAAGCTTCTGCGGGACGATCGAGAAGTAGGGCATCTCCGGATGCAGACGCAGGGGCATCGGGAAGCGGAAGTTGTCGGGGAAGCCGAGCACGGCGGTGCCGGAGAGGCCGGCGCTGGTCTTACCGCCGAGATAGCACCAGCGGGCGCGGGTGCCTTCGCCTTTCATTCGGTCGGCGATGCCTTCGGAGGTCAGGAAACGGGCGCCGTCCTTGCCATTCCAAGCCTCAGGTCCGCGGAGGCCGAAACTGCCGTAGTGATACTGAGGAAGTTCGAGCGGATCGTTGGTCGCGCAGGTCTGGGTGGTCGTGAGATCGAAGACGTGCATCGGCTTGGGAGCGCCAGGCACCGCATAGGCACGCACCGACCAGCGGTCGATGAGCGCGTCGATCGGCGCGGGGCCACTCAGGTCGGTCATACGCAGCTCGGCGTCGAAGCCGCCATGGACTTCGCCGGCCCAGGTTCGCCCGATGGCCCGTAGTTGCTCTTCGCCTTTCTTCGACTGCATGTTCCAGAAGTCGGTGGTGCGCCCCTGGAAGACCGCCTTGGTGAAAGGCGTCCAGATGCCGTGATGGTGGGCATGGTTGGACGGATAGTCGCCTGTCACGATGGCGCCGGAGGGGGATCTTACCGGGTGCAGGTAGCCGGCGCGGAGGATCTCATCCTTGATGTCGGACCGAGGCTTCTTCGTCTTATCCGTCCGGAAGTTGAGCACCTCGGCGCCGGCTGCGCTGAGCACCATGCCGTCGGCGCCGGGGCGGAGGCGGACGGTTTCGCCGCCTGCGGCGACGGCCCGTAGTTGTAGGCTAAGGGTGAGGGACTCTCCGGCACGCAGGAAGCCGATCGCGATGCAGGCCTTGCCGTCGTCATCGACCTGGACTGGCAGGCTCGTGCGATCGGCCTTCATGGCGTGAGTAGCCATAGGGGCATCCTCGGCCAGCGTGAACTCCGCGATCAACGCGGCGCGATCGGCCGGCGCAGGGGCGATGGTGATCGTCTGGCCGTTAAGGCCAAGCGTGAGGAGCAGGGAGGCGAGGAGACGCATGGTTCGAGGACAGGAGATATGGAGGGCCTGAGGGCCGGAGGCGAGTGCAGGGTGCATCGGGTAGTGTCGGGACCGCGTCACGACATAGGGGTTGCCGGCCGCCGTATGGTGGCCGGAGGTAGGGTCACGACTACGTCGTGACCGGGCGCGGCGTAGCCACGCCCCTACCAGGCGTTCACCATTCGGCGAACGGGCTAGGTCGCCACGCAGTGGCGACCCTACCTCGCTAGCGAATGAAACTTCGCGAGTTCCTCCGCGGTCAGGGCGCGGTCGAAGACGGCGACGCCGCCGATCCAGCCGGTGAAGCCGACGCCGCGGGAACTGTGGATGACGCGTCCGATCGTGAAGGGGCCGCCGGTGGCGTCGTTCTTGGGCTGGTAGAGGTCGTGAGGATACCACCAAGGATTGAGGCGCAGGGCCACCAGTTCACGTTCGGTCTCCTGTCCCGCGAGGAGGGTGACCTTGACCTTGGTGAAGGCGTATTCGCGAAGTTCGACCCGCTTGGCTTCCTTTTCGCTGACGACCGTCACCTTGACCGGCTTGTCCTCGGGCGGGTTGTAATACTGGTCAGCGGGGAACTTGGGGTCTTCGCCTTCCTGCAGTCCGGGAATCTTGGCGAGACGGCCTTGGAGCCAGGCGTTGGCGGCATAAGAGACCAGGCGGTCCTTCTGCGGATTATCCAGCCAGCGGTCGCCGCTCTGGCCGTTCAGCCAGCCGGTGAGCAGCTGCGTCTTGCTGTCGAAGATCATCGCGAACGTCTGCCACGACTTCGCCAGCACCTCGGGCGCGGCGTCATGCGGGACTTTCGGGGATTGTTCGGCCGAATTGCACTTATGCAGCGCATACTTGTTCGTGAACGAACTCGCGCCGTTCTCGGAGACGTGGCCGCAGGCGGCGCCTTCCTTGTTCAGGCCGGCGAAGAGGGCGTATTGGCGCTGGCCGCGTTCGACCTTGGCGATCGACTCGGTGGTCTTCTCCTTGAGGTCGGTGCCTTCGTGCCAGATGCCGGCGAGCGCGTGGTTGCCGCTTTCGCGGATGGCCCAGACGACGACCGTGACGGCCTTGCCGGCGCCCTTGATGTCGAGCGGCGAGTCATGCAGGCGGG
>CALEEU010000062.1 GCA_937875975.1 uncultured Opitutia bacterium
TGGTCTGGTAGAGAATCACCGTGGCCATCAGGACGATCATCGCGATGGAGAACCAGGTACCGAGGGGCGTCTCGGTGAAGAGCGAGATGATGACGATACCGAGCGCGCAGATGCTGCCGATGACGATGGCTACCTTAAGGAAGGAGAAGTCCAGGTTCGTCATGAACACCGCCGCCGTCAGGGCAACGACGAGGGCGCCGGTGGTCATGCAGGCCGGAATCAGGATCTCGCCGGGGTTGCCCTTGGTGACATGGGCGGTGTAGTAAATCAGTGGGATAAAAATCAGCGCCTGCAGGAGGATGTAGATGCCCAGGCCGGCGTATTGCGCGGCGCGTGAGGCACGATTGAAGGCCAGCGACTGGGCGGCGGTGGTGCCGACCCAGAAGAGGACCATGACCCCGAGGATACCCCAGGACCCGATGCCAGCGATGGCGCGCATGAACGTCTCGGCGACGCCGCTCACGAAGAACCCGTATAGGGCGAGGGCGAAGGCGGCGAACGAAGCGGCCACAAGGCCGTAGGTGCGACGGAAGAAGGCCGCACGGTCAGAGGCTGGGGCGTCAGCGACGATGAAGGGATTAGATTCCATGTCCTCCATCTTAGCCCTTTCCCCCGGCAGTCAAGTCCGCCCCGCCCTTTCAGCAAGCGGCAGGCTTCGGCACCGGCGACCATCTCACCCTAATGATTGCTTATGGTTGGGGGCTTCAGCCCATGGAAAAACCGCACACCAATATGATAATATTACTCAATGAAAAACCTGCTTCGGAAAGCCGCCGCATCCGTCTTCGCTCTCATGCTTCTCTCCGGCGGGATACTGTTCGCGGAAGAATCGGAGGCGAAGACAATCCAGAAACGGCTTGAGGAGACCCAGTCCTTGGAAGCTGAAACGCTTCGGGAGATTCTTAGCCTGACGGCGGCTATCAAGGCCTCGGCCAACCCTAAAGACATCAAGGCGGATGATGTCATCAAACTCGAGGAAAGGCTTGGATTTGCAGTCTATGTCGAGGGCCGGAGTTTCGCACATTATAACGACCCCGTAGGCCTTGTTCGTCGTCCCGTCCCGGCCGACGAGAAAACCGTCACCAAGAAATTCACGGTCGTGCTCGAATCGGCGAAGGAAGACGCCCAGAAGGCCGTCAAACTTTACCAAGAGAAGAAATACGGCCCTGCCGCGAACGAGGTCAAGGATGTCGAAAAAAAGCTGGAAGGCCTCCAGCTTCAATTCGACGCGCGCAGCAAAGTGCGGGCTAAACGACTCGAGGAAAGGGCGAAGATCGAAGAAGTGGAAAGAATTAAGGCCGAAGAAATCGAGAAGGCTAAGCCCAAGCCGTCCTGCCCCAAAGAGGGCAAGCCGAAGTCCTGACCTCAAGAGGGGAAGCGCAGCGCCCCTCTCAAATTTCACCGGTTACGAAACCGGACCGATATTATCCTGAACCGGCGGCCGAGGTGGCTTGTCGGATGTTCTTCGGCCACTCTCTGGACGATCAGCTCACAGACAGAGCTCCCACCCTCCCCTTCGGCCCGCCCGGTGATTTTAAAAGTGTCCCCCCGGACCGTCAGCACCGGCGCCCAAGCCTCCAGCAAGTCGTCCGCCCTAAGATGAATGGGCAATTCCGAGGCCACCGAAGCATAGGGGCGGTTGATACCCGCGTCTTCCAAAGCGCGCTCCAGAATCCGTGATCGAGCGAAGGCCGCCAAAGAAGGATACGGCCAGCCATGACTCGGCTGTAGTTCGACGACTTTACGGGCTAGCTCGGTAAGCTTGTCCGCCTCGAAAGACCGCACCCCTTGCTGACCAGTCAGCCCGGCGAAAATCGTTTCCGGCAAGAATGCCGCAGGCTTGTCTGCGATATCGACAGGACTGAGCGCCCCCCATTTGGCGAGCGATGTACCGCCAGGCCTGGTAAAGAAAACTGGGCCTCGCAATTCCTGCGGTGCGAACGGGCCACCGGCATCCGCTTTCCATGGGCCTTCCGCCGCCCGCAAGAACGCCTCCCAGGCCTTGGGGTCTCGAGAATTGACGTTGAATGGGCCCACCACGTAAAGCCCCCGGGCGGCGTCGATCGATCCAGCGACCACACCGCCACCGGCTGCAATCAAGAATGGGTTATGCGAAACGACGCCCGGCTCGGGTGCCGTTAATGGCGCGGCAAAGAACGTGGAATCCAGGCGCTCGCGCCAAACTTCTGAGCCCGATGGCTCAAGATGGCGGAGTGACCCGACGGACAGACGTGGAGCGCTGAGGAAATCACGGAGTCTCACCGAGGCGAACGCCCCCGCCTCAATGGCCTCATGACGATTAGGATGCAGATCCCAGAGAGGACCAGCCAACGGCGAAGCATCGTGATCCACAACGTGCAACGCCGAAGCCACGGGGTGATCGACGGACCAATCCGCGGCGTCGATCGAATCAGAGAAATCCCACCTCGCCCGCGAGAAACGCCCCGAGCCGGCGGCGGCCCAGAACTCCGTCATCTCGCGCGGCTTGAGGCGCACTCGCAGACAGGCCCGACGCTCTTCAATCACATACCCCGAACTATCCTCCCTCGAGTAATCTTCACCGGTGGTGCGAATGATAAAATCAGGGAAGGGTATGTTCTCCAAGGCGATGACGGGCTTGGCGGGATAGTCAGCGATGGCGATATCACGCGAGGGCTCACCCGCATACGGCCGAAGACGGATACCGACCTTTCCCCTGAAGCGCACGGCGATCTCGATCCGGTCCTTCGGCAGGAAAATCGTCGGCTCCGGGCGCTTCCATCCGGGACCATGAGCGGCCCGGTCCATCTTCCACGTCGTCTTGGTCAGGATACGTGCGAGGCCTTGCGGCTGACTCGTGGGCGCAGGATTGACCAACGCATAAACCTCACCCGGCAAAAGCCCACGCCCCGCCATGCCATAGGTCGACGCATCCGTGATTTCCGCCCAGAACCACAGGCCCCGCTCACGCAGACCTTGACGGACGACTCCGAAATCCTCCTGCGGGCAGTCATCCAGATCCGCGACAAACGAACTCTGCGTCTCGAGATTGGTTACCGTCACCTCCGGCGAGCCGGTGATCTCCACGAGGAACATCTTGCCCTGCGGGCCGGCGAGCACCGGCACGGTGAGTCGATTCCAGAACACTACCGTGCCGTGGAACCGTAACCGATGTCGACCGTCGCTTCGTGAGTTGAAAAAGCCTAAGCTCAACCTGAAATCCGCCAGCACAGGCAAGGTGGAGAGCGACCTCGAGCCGTCTTCGATGCGGACTAGCGGATATCCTTTCACGGGAGAGGACACGAAAGCGGAACTTTGCAGGACCTGCCCTATCGCCTCTCCGAGCTCCGAAGCCAGCACCGCGTCGTTGGAGAGATCCTTCTTCCAGCCGCCGTTGACAGGATTGGTGAGAAGACCTCTCACCTGCCAGGAGCAAGCCGGGGCTGTCGCCGCACCGAAAAACTCAGGTCCGCCACCCGCCAGCGCAACCGATTGCGACGGCGATACCGACTCGGCCAAAGCGAACGGGAGCTTAGCCCGACCCGCGCCCGTCCGAGCCCAGGCTGAAGCCTGCCCGGAGGCTACCGTGCGTGCGGCCAAGTCGTACCCCATGGAAAGGTCCGTCACCGACCAACCCCAAAGGAGGGAACCATCCGCGAATTCGCCTGTCAGCTTCTCCTTAGCCGACTTGCCTGCGGTCACGAGATGTCCGGGCGATGATTCATAACTATGGCCGACATCCGGACCAAGCCCTGCCTGTAATTCCGCAAGGCCAACTAAGGCCGCGTTTTCAGAGGCCATTCGCACTGCGCGTTCTCGCCGGACCGCCTCCTGCTGCCTGAGTTCAAGCAACACCAGCGAGGCCAACGAAAAGGCCAGCGCGACCAGCCCTGCCATCACCATCAGTGAAGCCAACAATGCTAATCCATTTCTCTTACTCATCGATGAGGAATAAGCCCTAGCCTGTTTCCATTGATAATAATCCGCAAAACAGGAGATATCTCATGCATCGATTCCATGAAGACATCATTGCGTAAGATCCGCGTCAGCCGTCCCGCCGCCTATTCAGCCCTCCCTCTCCCGAAGAAACCTTCGATATCTTCGGCACCTGCAGGCAAGAAACGCGTGCTGGTGATCGAGGACCAATCCGCGGTCTGCGACCTGGTCGCGGAGATGATCCATGCGCACCCGCGCTGCGACCTGGCCGGTAAGGGCTCCGACGGCGAAAGTGCGGTCGAGTTAGCGCTGCAGCTGCGCCCCGACATCCTGGTGCTCGACGTCATCATGCCCGGCGTCGGCGGCATCGAGGTCCTGCGCCGCCTCGGCGGCAGCCTCCCCGCGATGAAGGTGCTGATCTTCTCCGGCAAGCAGGAGCCTCACATCGTCCGTGCCCTTATGCAGGCGGGCATCCACGGCTTCGTGAATAAGAACGGCCCGCTCTCCGAACTCCGCAAGGCGCTCGAAGCCATCGCCCTCGGCAACACCTGGTTCAATGAGGACTTCAGCCGCACGGTCCGTCAGGCACTTGCCTCCCCCTCCCACCTCGGCGAAGGGGTGATCGACCAGCTGACCCCGCGCGAACGCGAGATTGCCGTGCTCATCGCCCAGAGCCACAGCAGCAAAGAGGTCGCCGGCCGCTTGAATATCAGCATCAAGACCGCCGAGAACCATCGGGCCAACCTGATGCGCAAACTCGGCGTCCGGGACGTGGCCGGTCTAGTCCGCTTCGTGGTCCGCCAAGGGTTAGTCGACCCGGCGGCGGAATAAGATTGTTACCAAAGAACGCCCTTTTGCGTTCGCCTGCGACGGGAAGGAGGACAGAATCACCGGTACTCCCCCATGAAGATAACTTCCCGGAAGGCGAAATCGGTCGTGGTCGTAGAGGACCAGACCGCCATCTGCGAACTGATCATCGAGATGCTCGAGGCCCGTGGCGCCTATCGCGTCCTGGGCTCGACGGCCGACGGCAACGAAGGCCTCGCGCTCGCGAAGCAGCTCAAGCCCGACATCCTGATCCTCGATATCCTCCTGCCGGGCATCAGCGGACTGGAAGTCCTCCGCCAGCTCCACGGCACGCAACCTGACCTGAAGGTCCTGGTCTTCTCCGCCAAGTCCGAGAAGCAGCTCGCACGCGGGCTCCTCAAGGTCGGCGTCCGCGGCTATGTCCCGAAGAGCGCCCGCCTCTCCGAACTCCGCCAAGCAGTCGACGCCGTCGCCGCCGGCGACACCTGGTTCAGCGAAGCCTTCCAAAAAGCCATGGCCGACGCCCTCACCGCGCCGGAAAGTGACGTCGACGCCAAGGGCTCCACGCTCACGGAACGCGAAAAGGAAATCGCCATCCTGCTGGCCAAGAGTTTCTCGAGTAAAGAAGTAGCGGTGAAACTCGATATCAGCGCCAAGACGGTCGAGAACCACCGCACGAACCTGATGCGCAAACTGGGCGTCCATGATGTCGCCGGTGTGATCCGCTTCGTCGTCCGCCAAGGCTTCTACGACCCTTCGGACGGCTGAGCGGGTCAGTAGTGGTAGCGGGCCTGGAGGACGTAGATGACACCCTTCTCGACCCGATAG
>CALEEU010000063.1 GCA_937875975.1 uncultured Opitutia bacterium
TTGAGGAAAGAGTCGGGGCAGTCTTCGCCGTTCCGCTTCACCAGTTCCGGCTTGTGGTCGAAGATGTCCAGGCCGGGCGGACCGCCGGACATGTGGAGGTAGATCACGCGCTTGGCCTTGGCCTTGAAGTGCGGCTTACGCGGAGCGAGGGGATTATCGTTGGCGGACGGGGCGCCGAAGAGGTCGGCCTGCATCGCGTGAAGGGCGATGGCGCCGAGGCTGAACTGACCGACGCTACTCAGGAAGGTGCGGCGGGTCTGGAGGCTGAGCTGGGCTTCGCGAAGAGGATGCATCTCTAAAGGGGCAGGGGTAGGGGTAGGGGCAGGGGTAGGGGGCTGATGGCTCAGCGGCGCATGAGGAATTCGTCGAGATTCATGATGACGCTGCTGACGGCGGTCCACGCGGCGAGGGCAGGGAGGTCCGTGCCTTTCTCGGCCGGGCCGAGCGGCTGGGTGGCCATCTGCTCGGCGAGCTTGGCGTCGGCGCGGTATTCCTTGAGGGAACGCGCGAGCAGGGTCTGCAACGTGGCGAGTTCCGTGGCGTCGGGTTCGCGGGCGAGGCAGAGCGCGTAGGCGCGGCGCAGGCGGGCTTCGTCCGTGGCGCCTTCCTTCAGCAGACGGCGGGCAAGGGCCTGGCTGGCTTCGATGAAGACCGGGTCATTCAGCGTCACGAAGGCTTGGAGGGGCGTGTTCGAGCGGTCGCGGCGGATCACGCAGGTCTCGCGGTTCGGCGCGTCGAAGGTCGCGAAGCTCGGATAGGGCGTGCTGCGACGGGTATCGGTGTAGACGCTGCGGCGGTGGCGGTCTTCGCCGGCGCTGGTCTGCCAATCGCCCGAGCCGCCGAAGGCGATGCTGAGGCCCATGTTCGGGCGCATCGGCCGAACGGGCGGCCCGAACATCTTGGCGCTGAGCAATCCGCTCACCGCGAGAGCCTGGTCACGGAGCATCTCGCCGGAAGGACGGAAGCGCGGGCCGCGCGCCACGAAACGGTTATCGGGATCCTTCTCATTGAGCTGCGCGACGCTGGCGGAGGCCTGGCGATAGGCTCGGGTATTCAAGAGGAGCGTGAGCATCTTCTTCGTGTCCCAGCCACTTTCGACGAACTCGGCGGCGAGCCAGTCGAGCAGTTCGGGATGGAAGGGGAGGTCGCCTTGGCTACCGAACTCTTCGCTCGAGCGCACGATGCCTACGCCAAAGACGGTCTCCCAGAGGCGGTTCATCGTCACGCGGGCGGTGAGGGGGTTGTCGCGATTGGTAATCCAATGCGCGAAGCCGAGGCGGTTCTTGGGGTAGCTGGCGTCCCAGCGGGCGAGGCTCGGGGGTACGCCTTCGCCGACTTCGTCGCCGAGGGCCTGCCAGTTGCCGCGGAGCTGCACGAAGGTCTTGCGACGTTTGTCCGCCGGCAGGTCCTGCATGATCGGCACGGTCACCGGGGCGCTCTGGGCGATCTTGCGCTTGAGGTCGTCG
>CALEEU010000064.1 GCA_937875975.1 uncultured Opitutia bacterium
GCGCGAAGGCGGCATCGCTCCCGACCAATGGGAATTCAAGGACGGACAGGCCATCCTGCCCGCGCCAGGCGACGAGGACGCCACGATTCTGGTGACCAACGGCTCCTTGCACGTGATCGATCAGATGGAGGCGCTCCACCGCACCATCCGGCCGATGATGCCTGACGCCGTGTGGCGCGTCGCGCGGATCATCACCGTCGTCGACTGCCCCCTCACGATGAAGCACAAGGCCATCGAGGAATGGTACCGCACGTGCATCCACTTCTCCGACGCGGTCATCATCAATCGCCGCTGGGAAGTCCCCGGCCAGTGGGTCACCAAGTTCCTTGAGCCGTACGAGAAGGAATTCTACCCCTGCCTTTTCTTCAACCTCACCAAGATCGGCGCGATCGCCAACCCGCCCGCCGTCATCGACGGCGAGCCGCTGCGCCTGTCGCACATCTTCGACGACATCGATGCCGTCGACGAGATGGAGTTCGACGAAGATAATCTCCCCGACGAACCGTTCGACCTCGTCCGCCAAGTGGACAAATATTTCGCGCGCGACGAACTCGGACGCCGCAACATCCTCGTCCCCGAGATCGGCGACCTGCTCAAGCAGGAGGGCCGCTGCTGAAGGCTTTCCCGATGCGGCCGCTGATCGTCACCTACGCTTGGCTGCTCACCCGCCTTCCCGAAGCATTCGCCCGTCTCAACGCCGTGCTGCTCGGCGAAGTCCTCTGGCTCCTCCGCGGCAAGGTCATCCGCCGCAATCTCGCCAAGGCCTTCCCCGGGAAGGACGCCGCCTGGATCGGCCGGATCGGCCGCGCATCATGCCGCCGTACGGCCGAGATGGGCCTCTTCTCCATCGCCTCGCCCATGATGCCAGAGGCCGAGATCCGCGATCGCATCATCGTAGATGAAAGCATGCTGGGCTCCGAACATGGGATGCCGCCCAAGGGCACCGGGGCCGTGCTCTTCGTGCCGCACTTCGCCCTCATGGAGATGATGACCGCCGCTCCGTACCTCAGCCCCGAACTGGCGAAGCGCGAGTGGGTCGTCGTCTACCGACCGCTGGACCAACCCGCGGCCGAACGCTGGGTCAAGGAAGCCCGCGAACGCTTCGGCATGAAGCTCGCCTCCCGTCGCGAAGGCTTCGCGCGCTCGATGAAGGCCGTCCGGGAGGGTCATGTCGCGGCGATCCTCTTCGACCAGACGACGCAGAGCGGCTCCATCTGGCAGTTCCTCGGCACGCCCTGCGCGGTCACCGAGCTTCCGGGCATCATCGCGCAGCGCTTCAAGTGCCCGAGCCGCATCTTCTGGGCGGACCGCACCGGCTTCTGGCGCTGCCAGCTACGCACGGAGGCCCTGCACGCGACGGACTCCATCGGGCTGACAATTGAATCCAACGCCTGGCTCGAGCGGAAACTACGCGCCAGTGACGACGCCTGCGCGAACTGGCTCTGGGCGCACGACCGCTGGAAGCACGGTCAGCTCCCCTTCAAGAAGCTCGGCGAGTAGCCTTATTTCTTGGGCCCAGCGGGGGCATCGCCTTCAGGCAGCTTGCGGCGCTTCTTCTCGCCTTCCTTGGCTTCGCCCGACTTGCCTCTTTCCTTGTCGATTTCTGGTCCATATTTCTCGGCAAGCTTACGCAGGAATTCCATCCGCTGTTCCGTCGTGAGGGCCTGGATGCGCGTGCGTTCGGCCTTGGCCTCCGCCGGCGTTAGCGTCTTGAAGTGATGCTCGAGCACGCGGGAACCGTAGCCGCCGCGTTCGCGCATGTCCTTCATGATCTTCTTGCGCTCCTCCGGGGTGGCAGCCTCGTACTTGGCCAGGTGGGTCGCAAATTCGCGGCGAGACTCAGGCGACATGCGCTCCATCTTCTCGATGGCTGAACGCATGCGCGTGAGACGTTCGGGCGGCAGCTCGAGAATCTTGCGGATAGTCTGGATCTCCTCGGCGGTCGGCTCGGATTCAGGCGAACGGCCAGAATCCTGCTGAGCAAAGGAAGCGGCAGCCGCCAGGACGACCGCTGAAAGAAGAAAAAGCTTCTTCATGGGGTCAGGAGCCAGGGGCGTTGAGCACCTCGGCCACGCTGGACTTCTCCACGGCGGGCGAAAGGAGCGAAAGGTCGGCCGAGGCACCGAGTAGGTCGGCGAACTGGGCGGACTCGTCGTGGGCGACGAGGGCGAACGTCTGGCGATTGAGTGCTTCCTCGGAAGGAGCGGACAAAGTCAGCACGGCAACGAGGCAGGCAGCGGCGGCCGTAGCCACGGAGCTCCAGCGGATCACGACGCGACGACGACGGTCGGCGCGGACCGCCCCGACGACGCGGTCGGCGAAGCCGGGGACGGCGACAGAACGGCCACGGCTGAGCGAAGCGGCGAGTTCCTGTTCGAAGTTCTTGTGGTTAGGATTGTCCATGGCTCAGTTCATAGGGTTAAACACCACCGAAGGCGGTAAGTTGCAGGGTTCATTCGTTTCCATAGAAGTCTTTCAGGAGCTCGCGTAGGCGACTCCGGGCGCGGTGGATCCAGGTCTTCACCGAGGAGACCGGTACGCCCATAATCTCGGCGATCTCCTCATAAGGTAACTCCTGCTGGACGACCAGGAGGATGGCGGTGCGTTGCTCGGGGGGCAGCTGGGCAATCGCCCGCTGGAAGGCTTCGTCGAGTTCGGCCACACGTCGCGCGGACTGCTGCGACGAGTCGCCCGGCTCGGCCGCAAACTCTAAGGCCGTCGTGGGCTTGCGGCCGCGACGACGCCATTCGTTGAGCACGAGATTGTGGGCGATATGGATCAGGTAGGTGCTCAGCTTAGCCTCTGGCCGCCAACGGGAAGCCGCCCGGTGTAGGCGGATGAAGACCTCCATCGCCAGCTCTTCAGCGGT
>CALEEU010000065.1 GCA_937875975.1 uncultured Opitutia bacterium
GATGGAGATATCTCAGCTGAACGAGTCAGCCTACACACCTGACATGATGTTCATGCAGAGTGATCGGAATGCAAACCGAAAAACCTCCTAGACCGAAGCTACGTCGCAGGGGCGCGTGCTGCTTACGGCTGACCAAGGGTGGTCAGTCTTACCTCCCCGCCGCCCAACGTGCCGCATTCTCCACGACCTTGATATTCTCGGGCTGCTTGAAGATGGGGTAGGTTTCGTGGCCGGGGCGGTAGTAGAAGACTTTGCCCTGACCGACCTGCCAGGTGATACCGCTACGGAAATATTCTCCTTTGTCCCAGCGTTCTTCGAAGATGACTTCATCAGGTGCGGGGATGTGGAAGGGTTCGCCATACATCTCGGTCTGCGGGATATCCCACTTGGCCGGTAGGCCGGCGGCGATCGGGTGGGCGGACTTGACCGTGGTGACGTGTCCGGGAGCGCCGTCGTTACGGTAGGACGGGAAGACGCACTGAGGAAGGGTCAGCGTGTAGGTATTGCCGTCGCGCTTGACGTTCGGAGTCAGCGGAGCGCCGGCTTTCACGCCCTTGTAGTAGGGGGCTTCGTTCACGAAGACCCATTTGACCGATGCGCGTTCTTCGGCGGAGAGCTGCTTGAGTGCATCGTCCTTCGAGCGCTCCTGCATCAGGCGGACGAACGGCTTGGCCCAATGGGCGGAGTGCAGGGCGATGAAGCCAAGTTTGCCGGCCTGCACGCGCTTCACGATCGCTTCGACGCGGGCGTCGTCCTGTTCCTTCACCTTGCGGTGACACCAGAATACCAGCACGTCCGTCTGATCGAGGGCGGCGTCCGAGAGGCCTTGGTCGGCATCGGCCAGGCGGGCGGTCTTGACGACGAGGTCCTTGTTCTTGGCGAGCTCCGCGGCCAACGTCTCGCCGAGGAACTTGTCCCCGTAACCCTGAGACTGTTGAGGCTGCTGTTCGTCCCAGATGAGCACGCGGATCGGCTTGGGCTCAACCGCGAGGGCGAAGAAGGGAAGGAGTGCGAGGATGAGGCGCATGGGGTGGGCGGGAGAAAGATGGAGGATGGAGGATGGCGGATAAGTAAGTGCAAAGGTGCAAAAGTGCAAAGGTGAACGCGTGCGGAGCACGCGAGGGGGCACGTGGGCACGGTGACACGTGGACAAGGGGAATGAGAGGGCTCAAGGGGAAACTGGAGACCGAATGATTGGCGGGGGTATGAGGTAGGGACGTGATTACCATCACGTCCGTGGGCGGACGGATATCGAATGAATCGGTTACCTTGCCCGGCTCGACGCGCGCACCGATGCGAACGGCGGTCATGGCAATGACCGCCCTACCCAAGGCCCCCAGCAACATCCCGGTTTACGGTCCGCCCGTTTGAGGGTTTCTGCCTACCCCCTTGTCTTGTCCACGGATTGACCGACTTAAACGTCTCAGTACGCTATCGTCATGTCACCAGTTACTCCATGGTTTCGCGCGGCGGTCTCCGCTCTTGTCGTCATGCTGATGAGTGTGTCTCCGGTGATGGCTGGGATGTCTCCCGCCGAGGTCAGGGCGTTTGAGGATTGTATGGTCAAGGCCGCCAAGGGGGATCGGCTTTTCCAGTGCCAGCTCGGTGACTTTTACTCTACGGGCCAAGGCGTGCAGGCGAATCAGGAAGTTGCGACAAAATGGTATCGTCAGGCCGCCGAACAGGGGCTTCCGCTGGCTCAGCACAAATTAGGTAACCGTCACGCTTTTGGTCATGGTGCGCCGAAGGACCTCGTCGAATCGGCCACGTGGCATCGGATGGCCGCTGAACAAGGTTTTGATTGGTCCCAGTATCATCTCGCGAACTGTTACTTGCTTGGCGATGGTGTGAAGAAGGACGTCGATGAAGCCTTGAAATGGTTCCGCGCCGCCGCCGAGCAGGGCGACTCCGCCTATCAATATCAGCTCGCGTTGAGCCTCCATCAGGGCCGGCTGGCTTTCCGGGATGGCAAGCAGGACATGCCGGAGGTCTTGAAGTGGTATCGCGCGGCCGCCGTCCAAGGCGAAATCGATGCGCTGCGTGCGCTGAGTCATCTCTACGGACAGGGTGGGGATGTGGAAAAGGATGACGCTGAGGCTCTGAAGTGGCTGCGCATGGCGGCTGGGTGGGGCGACGAGTCCTCCCAAGGGCTTCTCGGTGATCGCTATGCCAGTGGCACGGGGGTGGCCAAGGATGAGGTTGAGGCATTCGCCTATTATCGTCTCGCCAGCGTATATCCCAGCAACCCGACCCAGAAGAACGGGCGCGCAGGGGAAAGTCTTGCCGCATTGGAGTCGAAGATGTCAGCCGATGCCAGGGAGCGGGGTGTGCGGCGAGCGGATATCCTGAAGTCGGAGATAGCGGCGAGGGTCAAGGCGAGGGAGACTGAGCGCGACGCCCGAAATGCTTCCAAATTGAGCGGAAGGTGAGAGGGAAGATCTGGGAATGAAGAGCGGTTAGTTGTTCTTGGTTCCTTGTTCTTCGTTCAGGAAAACTAAGGCACAGTGGTGGCGGGAAATATTCTCAGGTCTCGGGTCTCGGCCGTCAGGCCCCGGGTTAAGGTGTTCAGCACAGGGTTCAGGTTCGGGACCCGCACCCGTGCCCGTACCTGATAACCCCGTACCAGATACCCGATGGCCGAGACCTGAGACCTGAGATGATTATTCTATCCGCCAACCGCTAACCGCCTACCGCCGCAACCTTCGTCGTCTACGCGACAATCTCGCGGACGACGCTTCCGTGAACGTCAGTAAGTCGGAAATCACGTCCGCCGAAACGATAGGTAAGCTTCTCGTGGTCGATGCCGAGCTGGTGGAGGATGGTGGCCCAGAAATCGTAGACGGTGAGCGGCTTATCGACGGCGTAGTAACCGAGTTCGTCGGTGGCGCCGAAGACGGTGCCTGGCT
>CALEEU010000066.1 GCA_937875975.1 uncultured Opitutia bacterium
GCCGAACGCGGCAACCAGGTGAACAAGCTCCGCACGATGGCCAACAAGGCCGATGACGCCTCCTCGACGATCCTCTGGAAGGCCTTGCTCAACGTGCTCAGCAGCCCGCTCACCAAGGAGCAGCAGAAGAAGGCCGTCCGCGGTCACGTCGACAAGAACCCGCGCGACATCGGTTTCTTCCACGCCATCACCGACCTCGGCCTGACGGGTTTCGATAAGCAGCTGCAGGAAGGCATGAAGGGCGATAACGTCATCCAGATCAAGGCCGCCCAGGAAGCGCTCGCCGCCGGCAAGCTCGCCGCTGCCAGCAAGGGCAAGAAGATCGCCCAGCTCGACGCCAAGGTCGTCGCGAACGCCGCCCTCAAGGGCCGCGGCAACGTGAAGAACGGCCAGCGACTGTTCACGCAGCAGGGTTGCGTCGCCTGTCACGCCATCGACCTCGCCGCCGAACAGAAGGGCCCCTACCTCGGCGCCTCCGGCGCGAAGTTCCCGCGCGAGTACCTGATCGATTCCATCCTCGATCCGAACAAGGTCGTCGCCCAAGGCTTCCAGACCGTCGTGTTCACGATGAAGAACGGCCCCGACCAGATGGGCTTCGTCACCGCTGAAGCCGATGGCGTGATCACGCTCCGGAACATCGCCGGCCAGGTCTTCAAGCTCAAGCGCGACGACGTGAAGTCCGAGAAGCATCTCCCGCAGTCCATGATGCCCGCCGGCCTCGCCGCTGGTCTCACCGTCGAGGAGTTTACCGCGTTGATCGAGTATATGGTCACCCTTAAGTCGATCGGAGGCTAACGCGGCGAAGCCGCGAGGGGGTCTGCTGGCATGCTGGCAGGCTGCGAAGCAAACAAAAGAGGGCGCCTACGGGCGCCCTTTTTTGTTTTTATCTCCTAACCGCCAACCGCTAACCGCTACCACCTGGCGTGGGTAGGGGCGCCACTGCGTGGCGTCCGTGGGCGGACATCGTGTGGGTCGGATGACTTGCCCGGCGTATCTCGGTTGCCATGGCGAACGGACGCGACGCAGTCGCGCCCCTACCTTGATGCAAAGGGAAACCGGAGACCGGGAAGTTGGCTGGGGATATAATACCCACCGCATCCCTCCCGGCCTCCGGTCTCCCCTCGGCTTCGGTCTCTTCCTAACCGCTAACCGCCAACCGCTTCCACCCGTAGCGGCCGGCTTTTCGCCGGCCCCTATGACATATCCTCCTATCTGGATACTTGGATACTAACTTGCCATCCGGCCGGTTACCCTTTTGTTTCCCTGACCTTATGGCATCTCACGCCTCCTACATCTTCTCGTCCGAATCCGTCGGCGAGGGCCACCCTGATAAGGTTGCCGACAGCATCTCGGACTCCGTCCTCGATGCGTGCTTCGCGC
This sequence comes from uncultured Opitutia bacterium, assembly GCA_937875975.1. Taxonomy (GTDB): domain Bacteria; phylum Verrucomicrobiota; class Verrucomicrobiia; order Opitutales; family UBA953; genus UBA953. The sequence continues at coordinate 1,381 of CALEEU010000066.1, forward strand.
AGGACCGTTTCTCCCGCGTCGCGTGCGAGACCTTGGTCAAGAGCGACCACGTCGTCATCGCTGGCGAACTCACCACGAAGGCGAAGGTCAACTTCGAGGAAGTCGTCCGCGCCGCGATCCGCGAGATCGGCTACGTGAACGACGACGACGTCTTCCACGCCGATAAGGTCTTCATCACGAACCTGCTCACGAAGCAGTCCCCCGACATCGCCCAGGGCGTCGACGAGCGCAAGGCCGAGGGCAAGAAGCACGCCAAGATGGGTGCCGGCGACCAAGGCATCATGTTCGGTTACGCCACCAACGAGACCCCGGAGCTCATGCCGGCTCCGGTGATGTTCGCCCACCGCCTTAACCGCGAGCTGGCCCGCATTCGCAAGTCCGGCGCCAAGGGCACCGAGTGGATTCGCCCCGACTGTAAATCGCAGGTCGCTGTGCGCTACGAAGATGGCCGCCCGGTCGCCATCGAGAACGTGGTCATCTCGACCCAGCACACCGCCGACGTCTCGCACCGCCAGATCGAAAAATTCTGCATCGAGCAGGTCATCCGTAAGAGCCTCCCGAAATCCCTCGTCAGCAAGAAGACCGAATACCTGATCAACCCGACCGGACGTTTCGTCGTCGGCGGCCCCCAGGGCGATTGCGGCCTCACGGGCCGGAAGATCATCGTCGACTCGTACGGAGGCATGGGTCGCCACGGCGGCGGCGCGTTCTCGGGCAAGGATCCGACCAAGGTCGACCGTTCCGCAGCTTACATGGCCCGTTGGGTCGCCAAGCATATCGTCGCGTCCGGCGCCGCCGAACGCTGCGAACTCCAGTTCGCCTACGCCATCGGCCACCCGGAGCCGACCAGCATCCACCTCGACACCTTCGGCACGGGCGAGCTTCCGGACGAACAGATCCTCGCCGCGGTGAAGGCGACGTTCCTCTTCAATCCGGCCGAGATCATCCGCCAGCTCGACCTGCGTCGCCCGATCTACCGCGCGTCCACCCACTACGGCCACTTCGGCAAGAAGGGCCTGCCCTGGGAAGTCACCTCGAAGATGGCCGCCTTCCACAAGGCCCTCAGCAAGTAACCCCCCGCTTACTTTCCTAACCGCTATCCGCCAACCGCTAACCGCTAATACCTCCTTCTCATGGCCACCGCCCTCACATCCTCGTCCAAAAAATTCACCGACTTCAAAGTCGCCGACCTCAGCCTCGCCGAATGGGGCCGCAAGGAACTCCAAGTTGCCGAGCACGAGATGCCGGGCCTGATGGCCCTGCGCAAGAAGTACGGCAAGAAGAAGCCCCTTAAGGGCGTCCGCATTTCTGGTTCGTTGCACATGACCATCCAGACGGCCGTCCTTATTGAGACGCTTGCCGAGCTCGGCGCCGATGTGCGCTGGGCCTCCTGCAATATCTTCTCCACCCAGGACCATGCCGCCGCGGCGATCGCCAAGGCTGGCCTCCCGGTCTTCGCCTGGAAGGGCGAGACCCTCGTCGAATACTGGGAGTGCACGATGAAGGCGCTCACCTGGCCCAACGGCGACGGCCCTGAGCTGATCGTCGACGACGGCGGCGACGCCACGCTCCTTATCCACAAGGGCTACGAGCTCGAGAACGGTTCCAAGTGGGCCTGGTCTCCTTCGGAATCCGAAGAAGAGCAGATCATCAAGAACCTGCTCAAGAAGGTCGCCAAGGAAAAGCCCGGCCACTGGCATAAGGTCGTGAAGAGCTGGAAGGGCGTCTCGGAAGAGACCACCACCGGCGTCAAGCGTCTCTACCGCATGCTCGAAGACGGCTCCCTCCTTGTCCCGACCGTCAACGTCAACGACACCGCCACGAAGTCGAAGTTCGACAATCTCTACGGCTGCCGCGAATCCCTCGTCGACGGCATCAAGCGCGCCACCGACGTCATGATCGCCGGCAAGGTCGCCCTCGTCATCGGTTATGGCGACGTCGGCAAGGGTTCGGCCCAGTCTCTCCGCGGCCTCGGTGCCACGGTCCAGATTGCTGAAATCGATCCGATCTGCGCCCTCCAGGCCGCCATGGAAGGCTTCCGCGTCGTCACCGTCGAGGATACCCTCGGCACCGCCGACATCTACGTCACCGCCACGGGCAACAAGGACATCATCACGCTCGAGCACCTGACCAAGATGAAGGACCAGGCCATCGTCTGTAACATCGGCCACTTCGACAACGAGATCCAGGTCGTCCGCCTCAACGAGTACAAGGGCGCCAAGAAGGACACGATCAAGCCGCAGGTCGACCGCTACACGTTCAAGGATGGCCGCCAGCTCTACATGCTCGCCGAAGGACGCCTCGTGAACCTCGGTTGCGCCACCGGCCACCCGAGCTACGTGATGTCGACCTCGTTCGCCAATCAGGTCCTCGCTCAGTTGCACCTCTGGGAGACCCGCGCGACCGCCAAGCCCGGCGTCGTCGTCCTCCCGAAGCACCTCGACGAAGAAGTCGCCCGTCTTCACCTCGGCAAGCTCGGCGCCAAGCTGACGATCCTCTCCAAGGACCAGGCTTCCTATATCGGCGTCAACCAGTGCGGACCGTTCAAGCCGGATAGCTATCGTTACTAAGCGCGGCGTGAGATGCCGCGAGGGTCACGTGGGCAAGGGGACACGGTGACACGGGAAAGTGAAGAGGGCGCCTACGGGCGCCCTCTTTGTTTTGGCCGCCGCATGGTGGCCCAAGGGTGGGGCAGGACTACGTCATGCCCACCCGCCATCATAGGGCGCGGCGTAGCCACGCCCCTACCTTCCGTTCACCATTCGGCGAACGGGCTGCTTCGGGTAGGGCGGCGATTGCCATCGCCGCCGCCGATGGGAAGCCACCGGATTCTAACTGTTAAATTGGCAGGGAAGGATGGAGTCGAACCATCGCCAGCGGATTTGGAGACCGCTGTGCTACCGTAACACTTCTTCCCCGTAAGCCCCCATCTAGGGGAATCACGTCCCTAAAAGCAATCAGAAGAGAGCGTCCCTTGGCGCCCTTTTTGTTAAAATACAGAAACGCCGAGGGAAACCGGAGACCGGATGGTGTGCTGGGGAGATGCATTTTCAGGTGACGGGTGACGGCCACCTGGGCATCGGCCATTCGGGAGTCGGCGTTTCGGCCATCGGC
>CALEEU010000067.1 GCA_937875975.1 uncultured Opitutia bacterium
GCATCGAGATGACCTGCGTTCAGGCCGGAAGACCGTCGGGCAGGTTGCCCAGGAACTTGGGCTCAACGCGAAGTATCTCGGGACGCTCTGGACGTCCATGAATGGTGACACGGCCTCGATCTTCCTAGACCCGATTCGAGCCGATTGGCGTAAGGCCGTCGCGGCCGACGTGCCGGCTCTGGCTGCTTCGATCAAAGCCTGGCAGTCATCCCTTTGGCGCTTCGGTGCCATCGGGCATATTGGTAAGGTGAATGGCCCCAAGGGCTGGCAATTGCCTGTCAATCCGGTCGTGACGATGGAGGATTTCCGGGTCGCAATTCCCGCAGGAGATTCGCCTAAGGTCTATTTGACGTCGACCAATCTCCGCTCCGATCAGGCTTCACTGGCATGGTCCAAGGCACGGGTTGTCGTGAAAGGTAAACCGGATGCCGCCGTCGCCATCCCCGCGGGCAAACCCAGCGGGCCGAATGCGGTCATCGAAATCGCCTTGCCGGCCGGTTTACCCAAGGGAGCGGAATTCTTGGTCGAATGTCATCTGCCCAAGGAGTCTCCGGCCGACGCCTGCGTTCAGGCGTGGGTGACGACTAAGCCGCCAGCGCTCTCTGGCCGAATCGTCCCGACGGGTGCCCCGATCAATAAGAAGAAGGGCGGATTGTGGAGCGACGGCGAAGGTAAGATGGGTTTCAATACACCCTTGCTCGTGACCGAGGGTGGGGTGGCCCACCAGGAGCTCCAACGCTCTGCTCAAGAATTCCGCGCCCTCTTCCCGTCCGCGCTTTGCTATGCCAGGGTCGTGCCGGTCGACGAGGTCGTGACGCTGACGTTGTTCTACCGCGAGGACGACGCCTTGCGTCGGCTCATGCTAGATGACACCGCCGCCGCCGAGCTCGATCGTCTCTGGTCCGACTTGCGTTTCATCAGCCAGGAAGCGCTCCTGCAGGTAGAATCGTTCGAATCCCTTTATCAGTTCGCGACGCAGGACGCTAATCCCAACGCCTTCGAGCCGTTGCGTGAGCCAATCATGCGCCGCGCTGCCGAATTCCAGCAAGAACTCCTGGCAGCTGAACCTAAGCACGTTGACGCCGTGGTGCGGCTTGCCGCCAACGCCTGGCGTCGTCCGCTTAAGGAGGGTGAAGCCGAGCAGCTGCGCGCCCTCTACCAAGACCTCCGCAAGCAGGACTTGCCGCATGACCTCGCAGTCCGCCGGCTGATTGCGCGCGTGCTGGTATCGTCAGCGTTCCTCTATCGCGGTGAGAAGGCCGCTGCTGGTGAGAAGGCTGCGCCAGTCAACGACTGGGAACTCGCCACGCGTCTGAGCTTCTTCCTCTGGTCCTCTGCACCTGACGCCGAACTACGTGCGCTCGCCGCCTCGGGCCAGCTTCATGAACCTGAGGTGCTCGCCGCCCAGATGCGGCGCATGGTCAAGGACGCCAAGTCCGAGCGGCTTGCCCGTGAGTTCGGCTGCCAGTGGCTGCATGTGCGCGACGTCGCCACGCTCGACGAGAAGAGCGAGCGCCACTTCCCGACGTTCGTCTCCTTGCGCGGCGACATGCAGGAAGAGGCCGAACGCTTCTTCGCCGATCTGTTCCAGCAGGACCGTCCCGTGCTTTCGCTGATCAATGCCGACCATGTCTTCGTGAACGGCCAGTTGGCGCGCCATTACGGCCTCAAGGTGACTGGCGAGGGCTGGCAACGTGTCGAGGGCGTCCGTGCGCAGGGTCGCGGCGGTATCCTGGCCTTCGCGGCTACGCTTGCCAAGCAGAGCGGGGCTTCACGCACCAGCCCGATCCTGCGGGGCAACTGGCTCAGCGAAGTCCTGTTAGGCGATAAGCTTCCGCGTCCGCCCAAAGACGTGCCGATCCTACCTGAGACCGCGCCGCAGGGCCTCACCGAGCGTCAGCTCATCGAAAAGCATAGCAGCGATCCCGCGTGCGCCCGCTGTCACCAGCGCGTGGACCCGTTTGGTTTTGCCTTGGAGGGCTTCGACGCCATCGGACGTGCCCGCTCTAAGGACGCCGCTGGTTTGGATATCGATACCCGCACCGTGCTGCCAGGCGGCGTCTCCGTCGATGGCCTGAACGGCCTACGGGACTATCTGCTCACGCGACGCCAAGATGACTTCCTCCGCCAGTTCAGCCGCAAGCTGCTCGGGTATGCGCTCGGTCGGGCCGTCCAGCTTTCGGACAAGCCGCTCCTCGACGCCATGGTCGCCCGGCTCAAGGCTGGCGAAGGCCGAGTGGGTGGGGCCCTTGAGCTCATCGTGCTCAGCTCGCAGTTCCGCGAGGTACGTGGCCGCGACTTCAAAACAAACCACTGATTTTATGAACAAGCACCAATTCAGCCGACGGACTTTCCTGCGAGGTATGGGCGTGACCATGGCGTTGCCGTGGCTCGAGTCCGCCAACGTCTGGGGCGACGAGCCCAAGAAGAACCGTCCCGCCAGCGAGGCCCCCGTGCGCGTCGCCGCGCTCTTCTCCGGCAATGGCTTCCACTCCAAGGAGTGGTGGGCGAAAGGGGAGGGTAAGGACATGGAGCTCGGCCAGGTACTCGCGCCGTTGAACGATTTCCGGTCCAAGCTGCTCTTCGTCAAAGGCCTTTACCACGAGGAAGCGCGTAAGGGTAATATCCACAGCTCGCAGACGGGTAATCTCCTCTCTGGCGCTCCCATCACCTCCGGTGGCG
>CALEEU010000068.1 GCA_937875975.1 uncultured Opitutia bacterium
CGCCGGTCGCGGCGAGCTTGTCCATCACCGGGGTGCGGTAGCTCTCTCCGCCGTTCGCCGTGACGCATTCGTAGCCGAAGTCGTCGATCAGGATGAAGACGACATTGGTCTTCGTCGGCGCGGCGAAGGCGACCAACGAGGATAGGGCTAAGAACAGCGTGGGGAGGCGCATGGTGGGGTCAGTCGATGATTCCCCCGGCTCCAGCCTTATCCAGCCTTAATCACTTGGCGGGCACGAAGCCAGCGGGACGACGTTCCGTGCCCGGGGCTCCGGTCAGTTTGTCGCCGAGGGCAGTGCGGACGGGCACGGCGAGGGCGGTGAGTCGTGCGATGATATCCGGGTGCTCTGCTGCCAGGTCATGGGTCTCGGCTGGGTCGGTGGTCAGGTCGTAAAGGGCCTGCGGCTGCGCGGCGACTTTCTGGCCGTGGCGACTGGCGATGGCGTTCATCGAAGAGTCCGTGATCGGGAGCGGGGCATATTCGCCGTAGGCCGAAGGTTTACCGCCTTTGCCGGGGTTGCCCATATTCGTGAGATACGGGTGGGCGAAGTGCAGCTTCCACTGGCCCGAACGTATCGCGTGGAGTTCCTCGCCGGCGTAATAGAACAAGGCTTCATGCGTGGCGGCTTCGTCGGTGCCACGGAGGAGCGGCAGCGCGGACCGTCCGTCGATCTTCAGGGTGGGCGCCTTGCCGCCGACCGCCTCCACGAACGTGGGCAGAAGGTCGATCGACATGAAGGGTGTGCCGCAGGTACGTCCCGCGGGGACCTGTCCGGGCCAGCGCACGATGAGCGGGGAGCGCATGCCGCCTTCAAAGCAGGTCAGTTTGCCTTCACGGAAAGGGCGGTTGGAACCGGCGTGTTCGCCATAGCTCATCCATGCGCCGTTGTCGGAGAAGAAGAGTACGACCGTGTTATGGTCCAGGCCCGTCTCGCGCAGTTTGGCGAGCAACGTGCCGATCGCGTCGTCGAGTTCTTCCACCACATCTCCGTAGAGTCCACGGGCGGAACGGCCTTTGAACTTCGCCGAGGCGAAGATCGGCACGTGCGGCATCACGTGCGGAAGGTAGAGGAAAAATGGGCGGTCCTTGTGGCGTTCGATGAAATCGACACCCTTGGCCGTGAAGCGAGCGGTGAAGGTCGACTGATCGGGGTCGAGTTCGGCGACCTTCTCGCCATCAAGCAGAGGCAGTGGCGGCATCTCGGGGGCGAGGGATGGGTGGTATTTTGAGTTATCGTTCGAGTAGGGCAGGCCGAAGAACTCATCAAAACCTTGGCGTGGCGCGGAGAGCTCTGGCACCGTACCGAGGTGCCACTTGCCGAAGCAGCCCGTCGCATAGCCGCGGTCCTTGAGCATCTTCGGCAGCGTCCATTCGGACGGGTTGAGCCCGAAGCGACTCGTGTGGTTGAGGGCGCCCTGCATCCCGACGCGGTTGGGGTAGCAGCCTGTCAGCAGGGCGGCGCGGCTGGCCGTGCAGACCGCTTGGGCGACATAGAAATCCGTGAAGCGCGTGCCTTGCTTGGCCAGCGCGTCGATATTCGGTGTTCGGATATCCTTCGCGCCGAAGCATCCCACGTCGCCGTAGCCGAGGTCATCGACCAAGATGAGGACGATGTTCGGCGGGCGATCCGCGGCCAAGGCAGCGGAGGTGAGCAGAAGGAGAAGGAGGCGCATCAGATACGTTCGAGCTTGATGGGGTAGGTCTTGTCGGAGGCGAACTGGGCCACGATTAGGCTGCCGTCCGGATTGGCGATGACGTCGTGCGGGTGCATGAAAACGTCGGCGGTATGCTTCATCGGCAGAAGCTTACCTGAAGCATCGTAGACGGGCGCGGAGCCGGCGATGTTCGAGACGACGCGGAGGTTCGCGTCGAGGATCGAGAGGAAACCACGGCTATTGCGGTCCTTGGGCCAGTTGTCGGC
>CALEEU010000069.1 GCA_937875975.1 uncultured Opitutia bacterium
AATTGAGGACAACACAGAGGGCTGCGTTGAGGACTGAATGGATGGGAAGGCAAAGGGACTTCGCCTGTGTGCCCAACCGCTAACCGCCAATACCCTTTGTTTGGGTAGGGTCGGGACCGCGTCACGACATAGCCTTTCGTTCCAGGTTGCGGGTAGTTTGGGTAGGGGCGCCACTGCGTGGCGTCCGTTCGTCATGATACGTGGCAGTTCGATCTGCTTTGATTGGCTCGCTTACTCTGGGCGACGGACGCGACGCAGTCGCGCCCCTACCTCAAGTCACCCGCAGGGAAGGGTGGTTTGACTCAACCTACCCCTACCCCTATCCCTACCCCTGATCACCATGCTCTCCCGTCGTCGTTTCCTAGAATCCGCTTTCGTGGCGGCCATCGCCGCTTCGCTCGGCGCCGCCGAAGGTAAGCGCGCTCCGCGCGTGGTCCTGCGCTCGTCCTGGCAGACGGTGAATATCGGAGATATCGCCCACACTCCGGGCATGCTGGCTCTGCTCGAGAAATATTTCCCCGAGGCCGAGGTCACCCTCTGGCCTTCGAACGTCGAGAACGGCGTGAAGGAGATGCTGGCGACCCGTTTCCCGAAGCTGAAGTTCGTCGGCCCCAAGCCCGACGTCGCCAAGCTCTATGCCGAGAACGATTTCCTGCTGCACGGCTCCGGCCCTTCGCTCGTCGGCGAGAAGCAGGTCGCGATGTGGCGCAAGCAGGGTCCGAAGCCTTACGGCGTGCTCGGCATCACCCAGGGCAAGCCGACGCCGGAGACGGTCGAGATCCTCAGCGGCGCCCAGTTCGTCTATTTCCGTGATTCCGTCTCACTCGAGACCGCCAAGGCCGGCGGCGTGAAGTGCCCGGTGATGGAGTTCGGTCCGGACGGCGCGTTCGCGACCGACCTGCGTAACGAGGAGACGGCTGAGGCGTTCCTGCACGGCTGGGGCCTCGAGCGCGGCAAGTTCCTCTGCTGTATCCCGCGTTATCGCAGCACGCCCTATTGGCTCATCAAGCCCGGCACGACCTTCGATCCCGTGAAGCAGAAGCGTAACGACGAGATGAAGGAGCACGACCACGCTCAGCTGCGTGCGGCGATCGTCGCGGTGGTCAAGCAGACCGACCTCAAGGTGCTCATCTGCCCCGAAGACCGCACCCAGATGGCCTTGGGCAAGGAGATCCTTTTCGATAAGCTCCCCGACGACGTGAAGGACCGCGTGGTCTGGCGTCAGGATTACTGGCTCACCGACGAGGCGCTCAGCGTCTACGTCCGCAGCGCCGGCCTCTTCGGCAACGAGATGCACTCGCCCATCATGTGCATCGGCAGCGGCATCCCAGCCATCGTGTGCCGCTGGGCCGAACAGACCTCCAAGGGCAACATGTGGAAGGACATCGGGCTGAACGAGTGGCTCTTCGATCTCGACGACGAACCGCAGCTCGCGGGCATCGTCCCGGCCGTGCTGGCCATGGCCAAGGACCC
>CALEEU010000070.1 GCA_937875975.1 uncultured Opitutia bacterium
CCCCCTCGACTCAGCGAGCCGTCTTCGCCTTCGGCGCGGGAGCCTTGGGGACCGGGACCGGCGTGGGGGCGGCCCTGGGTGCCGGCGGGGAGGTAAAGGTATCGGGCAAAGCCACGAACATCGCACCCGTGATGGTGCTAGGGATCGGGAACGGGATACCGTCAATCTTCACGCGCAGGTGTTCGACCGCGGAGGAGCGTAGCTCGCTCGGGCCCTTGACGTTGATGACGACCGGCTTGTCGCGCGGGGAAAGCACGCCGAGACCGGGAGTCTCACCCGTGTTCAGTTCAATGACCTGGTAGCGGACCCCGGTCTTCACTGATGTCAGCGTAATCTGGTGAGGTCGGCTCGCCGGCGGCGCCGGGACCACAACCACCGTCGCCGGCTTAGGCTGCGTCCGTTGAGCCGGGGACGAGCTTAGATAAAAAACGCGAGGAGGATCGCGATGACGGCGATGCCGATGATGGCATAGACCAGCGTATCGCGGCTCAACGTGATCGAGCTGACACCGGAAACCGGCTCGAACGGAGCGTCTTCATCAGCCGCCGCTTCAAGCGGACGACGGGAAGCCTTGGCGGAATGGTGCGTATTGAAATCGGCGCCGGCCTTCTCGTCGTCGAGGCGCAGGTACTTCGCGTAGACCTTCACGAAGCCACGCTTGTAGACGTCGGCAAGCGGGATGGATTCGAATTGGTTGGCCTCCATCGACTGGAGGTAATCGGTGCGGATCTTGGTGAACTCCGCCGCTTCGCGGAGGGTCACGCCCAGTCGCTGACGGGCTTCTTGGAGACGTTCGCCGAGGGTTTGCATGGCTTGAGATTCGCCCGGAGGCCGCGAATAGGCAAGCCTCTCGTGGCTGGACCGGCAATCAGGAGAGCAGGTCCCAGAGCCCGAACCAAGGCAACACGAGGATGCGGATACCGGCGGACATCAGGCGGGTGAAGGGGGGCAGATTGATAAGGATGATCAGAATAACAAAACCCCAGCGCGCCAAGGTCAGGAATAACTCCTCGGAGTAGAGTCCAAGGCGAAGGGCTAGCCGGGAGCCATCCAGGGGCGGCAGTGGGATGAGATTAAAGACCACCAAGCTGGCGTTGAGGATGATACCCATCCGGAGGAAATCGATGATGACCTCCTGGGTCTTCGGGTCGAAGTTCCCTAGGCCGCCAATGACGGCGAAGGCGAAACAGAGCACGAGGTTCATCGCCGGCCCGGCCAGGGTGATATAGATATCATCCATCCGGCGGGTCTTCGGATTAGGCAGGGAGATCTGGACGGGCTTACCCCAGCCGATGAGTCCGAAGCCCGGGCTAAGTAAGATCATGACGGCGGGGATCGCAATGGTGCCGATCGGGTCGGCGTGGGCGAAAGGGTTGAGGGTCACGCGGCCCTGCATGCGAGGCAGCGGGTCGCCGCGCAGATCAGCCATCCAAGCGTGGCCAAACTCGTGCAGGCCAATCGAGATAATCAGGAGGATGAGCTGGAGCAGCCCGTCGCGGAGGGTTTGGGCGTCCATGTCAGTTGCCGCCGCAGCCGGCGCAGGTGAGTTCGGAGATCGGCATGGCGGACGCAGGAGAGCAAACGCAGGCTGGCGGGTTAGCCAATCCGAAAGCAGGGGGCACACTCGCTCCTTGAGCAATCGGGGCGGGTGGC
>CALEEU010000071.1 GCA_937875975.1 uncultured Opitutia bacterium
TCATAAGGGCTGGCGCGCATATCCACCGTCCGCGCGACGTGCGCGAGCTCGAAGGCATCCGCGGCGAGCTCCGCCGAGACCCAAGGCTGCGCCTTCATTGCCCACTTGAAGAGATCCATGGTCACATGCACACACCCGGGCTGCTCGTTATCGACGCGTGCCTCGAGCGTCGGTGCGAGCTTGTTCAGCGGGCGGGCGCCGGGCGTGAAAAAGCGAAAGGCATCGTAGTGCGTGCAACGGACGGGCATCGAGCGCACGACGGCATCCGTACCCTCTGCCCCGAGCCGCAAAGGCCAGGCGCCATGGCGGCGCTGTTCGGCTTGGCCATAGACCATCGCCCATTCATGCAGGCCGAAGCAGCCGTGGAACGCCGCGCGGGTCGCGACTGCCCGGCAGAGCCTCAGGCTGAAATCCAAACGGCCAGCCTGCGCTGCGTCGGGCAAGGCCACCCGCACGAATCCATCAGCGCCTCGCAGGAAGCGGCGGTCAGCGACAAGCTCGTCCGCCTCGGCCAGCGCGATGCCGGCGCCCGGCGTCCAACGTCGGACGGCCGCGAAGCGGAAAGGATAATAGGTGAAGAGAAAATCTTCGACGGGATCGCGCTCGCCCTTCTGCGCCCGAGACCGACGGGCCTCGACGAGTCGATCCGCACGGGCCTCATGCGCGGCGCGTCGTGCCCGCCATTCCGCGGGACCGAGCACGACCTGACTGGCGGGCACGACGCTCAATCGAAGCGACGATGATGGGCGGCGACCTTGACGTATTTCTCCGCCCAACCAGGCAGCTTCGCCTGCTCCTCGGACGTCAGCGGACGTACGACCTTGGCCGGCGAGCCCATGACGAGTGAACCGGGCGGCACTTGCGTGCCCTTGGTGACGAGCGAGTTGGCGCCGACGATTGAATGCGCTCCGATAACGGCGCCGTCGAGGATAGTGGCGTGCATACCGATCAGGCACTCGTCGCCGATGGTGCAGGCGTGGATCATCGCGAGGTGACCGACCGTGACGCGGGCCCCGATTTTGGCCGGTAGTCCGTCAGCGACATGCACGACCGCCCCGTCTTGGATGTTGGTTCCTTCCCCGACCTCGATCGGGGCGATGTCGCCGCGGAGGACGGCGCAGGGCCAGACACTGGCCTTGGGGCCGATGGTCACGTTGCCGATGACGACCGCCTTGGAGTGGACGAAGGCCGTGGCGTGCACGCTGGGCCCCTTGGACAGATTGCGGGTCAGCTCCTTCGAGAGGGCCTCATCGACATCGAGCGGCTCCTCGAACTCACCGCCTTGGTAAAAAGGGTTCATGGCTGGAGAATTAAGCACCTCCCCCCGACAGGGAAGACCGAACCAGCTCACCCCCTGTCTTTTAGCCCGTTTTAACCCCCAAAATGCCCACCCCTACCCCTGCCCCCACCCCTACCCCTTTATCGTATCCCTACCCCAACCCCTAATCGCCCGACAATTCCCCTTGCCAACGCCCCTTCACTCCGTTTGCTCCGACCTTCCGACAGCCATGAAGGCCACATTTATCACCTCCGGTCGCCAATTCACCGTCACTCAAGGCGACATCCTCATCGTTAACCAGTACCCTGGTAAGAACGAAGGGGACATCCTCACCTTTGACCAGGTCCTCCTCGTGGGCTCCGGCGCTGACGCCAAGATCGGCACCCCGACCGTCCCCGGCGCGAAGGTCACCGCCAAGATCCTTGAGAACAAGCGCGGCGACAAGATCGACATCTTCAAGCACCGCCGCCGTAAGGGCTACTACCGTCGTCGCGGCCACCGCCAGGAACTGTCGGTGATCAAGGTCGAGTCCATCTCTGCTTAACCCTTAACGTCCTACCACCATGGCAACAAAGAAAGGCGGCGGCACTTCCTCCAACGGCCGCGATTCCACCTCCAAGCGCCTCGGCGTGAAGCTTTACGGCGGCGAATTCGCCACCGCAGGTTCGATCATCATCCGCCAGCGCGGTACCCGCATGAATGCCGGCCGCAACGTCGGTATGGGCCGCGACCACACCCTCTTCGCCAAGGCCGATGGCCTCGTCAAGTGGGACGCCGAGCACCGCAAGGTTGAGATCGTTCCGACGACCTCCTCCGCTTGCTCGATCAAGTAAGCTGCTTCGCCAGCCTCCCGAGAAGCCGACCGTCTGGTCGGCTTCTTTGTTTTACGGACCATACGACGACGCTCCCCTCCCCCCAGGAGTGGCCCAGGTCTTGCGTCGGCCTTTGGACCGGCGCCTAGCCGGCTCGGTGGCGGATGATTTCCAGCGTAGACTGGAAAAGCGATCGGGTGGAATCGTCGTACACGCGGTCGTGCACTACGTAATCGCAGACGCGCTCAATCGCTTGAGGGTCAGCTCCGCAGCCACGCAGTTCGACTGCGAGCAGCTGAAGCTTCTCAAACGACATGAGTATGACGTCGGCTTCGGTTTCCTCGCGGAAACCATATTCCGGATCTTCATCCATCTCCCGGCTAGGGGTGATGTTCTGAGTGAGGTGCATTGGGGTGCTCCTTCAGGCTAAGCCCCGCCTCGGCTAAGCAAAGCCCCGCGATGTAAAGATTGGCTGACCCGCCCGTGCCAACGAGGTGACGGCCTCAGGCGTCGACCCCGGCCTGTGCGGCCTGACGGAACTTCCAGGCCATGGCCAGCGACACGACGACGAGCCCGGTCGCCAGCGCGATCCAGATGCCCACAGCCCCGAGGCCAAAGAAACCAGCCGGAATGCCGAAGAGCCGGAAGCCGGCGGGGAACGCTAAGGCGAGCGCGAACGGCAGGCAGAACAGCCAGTAGACGATGAAGACACTCCACGAGGCCCAGGCGGCCCGATTGACCGACCGGAGGAGGTAGGCCGCCACGACCTGCACGCCGTCGAAGGGCGCCCACACGGCGGCAAAGATAAGCAAAGTCGAAGCCAGCACGGCGGTCTCGGTCCCAGAGACGCCATACGTCGCCATGAGGAGCGGACGCAGGAGGATCATGCCGATACCGTAGACTGCCATGATGAGGCCACCCATGATCAAGGCGCCGATACCAATAGCCTGCACCTTGCGCGGATCCTTGGCGCCATAAGCTTCGCCCACACGGATGCCCGCGGCGATGCCGAGGCCGAGCGGCAACATGAACGCGGCGGACGCGGTACTGATGGCGACCTGGTGCGCAGCCTGCGCGGTAGCGTTGATCCAGCCGGCCATGACAGGGACGATCGCGAAGATACCGACTTCACTGAGGCTGTGCAGCCCTGCCGGCCAGCCGGTCTTCATGAGGCGTTGGAATACGGCCAGCTGGAGGCCGTCGGCCCAGCGCACCTCGCCGCGGCCCGGCGTATACCATAGGCCGATGAGCATCACGAGGCGGGCGACGAGCGTGGCCCAACCGGCGCCAGCGAGTCCCATCGCAGGGAAGCCCCAATTGCCGAACATCCAGAGCCAATTGAAGAAGATGTTAGCAAGGATACCGATGCTAAGCCAGACGAGCGAGATCCAGGGCTGATGCTGTGAATCGCGATGGCCGCGCAAGGCATGAAAGACCAGCCCGGGCACCATGGCCCACGACATGAGGATGAAGAACTCCTTGGCCTCGTCCGAGACGGGCTTCGGCGAACCGAGCAGCGGGATGAACTGAGCGGCCCAGTGCGAAACGATCGCGGCGGCGACACTGATAGCGACGGCCAGCACCATGCCGTGGCGGAGGATGGCGGGAGACGATTCCTCGACGCCGGCACCATTGTCCTGCGACTGATACACAGCAATGGCGCCGACAACGCCGATGCCGAAGACATAGGGAATATAGTTGAGGTTCGAAGCCAGGGCCGATGCCGCGAGCGCCGTCTCGCCAAGGTGGCCGGCCATGGCGACGTCGACGACGAACATCAGTCCATACCCGAGCATCCCCAGCATGATGGGAATCGCCAGCTTGAGCGTGGGGCCGATCTCGGCGCGGATAGTCGTGGGCTGTTCCAAGGCCCCCAAGAGGAAAGGATTACCCTTCCGTTGCGAGTCAGTTCTTCGGCACGCGGTTCAGCGTGTAATACGCATCCGCATGATCCAGCACTTCGCCGCCGGCCGAGCGGAGTCCATCGGCATGCAGCTCGTGGATGTAAAGCTCCCGGAGTCCGTCGACCTTGAGCCGCACGCTGAGTCCGTCCGCGGCGACCTGGACGCCGGTGATCGGGTTCGGGGCGGACTGGATCTCGTCGCTGCCATACGCGCTCGAATAAAAGAGCGTGTAGTTGGTCATGCGATAGGAGGCGAGGTCCCCGGCCCGGGCGACGTCGACGGGCTTGGTGAAGGTGAGTTCGAAGCCGTCGGGCTTGGCCTTCATCTCCTTGATGGCGAAAGGCACGGTGCCGTTGTAACGCAACCGTTGCAGGCCGTAAGCCTTGGTGCCGAGCGAAGACCAACCACGGCTGGTCATGCCGACCATGAGCGAGCCGTCCGGCGCGAAACTGAGCCGCACGATGCCCGAGGCGAAGCCGCCGACGAACGGGAAGCACGCGCCCTGATACTCACCCTCGACCTTCTCCAGGAAGACACGGCTGATCTTGGCGTCGGTGAACTCGGCCACGAACATCTGCCCATCGAACGGACCGAACTTGCCGCCGGCATCGCACGTGGCGAGATCGGTGCCGCTGCGGCCCACTTTATTGTAAGGCATCCACACTGCGGGCGGGCGCATCTCGGGCAAAGCCTTGAGCGCTTCGGGATACGGACGCTTCTCGGGAATCTTGGCGGAAAGTTTGAGTGGCGACTCGGGGCGGTTCTCGGAGGAGATCCCTTCGGGGTTCAGGAAGAACGCGCCTTTGCGTAGATGGTAGATTGGGGTAGTCGGAATCCAGGTGCCCTGCTGGTCGACGCAGAACATGTCGCC
>CALEEU010000072.1 GCA_937875975.1 uncultured Opitutia bacterium
TGCAGCTTGGCCTTGGGGGAGTGGCGCGCGAGCTCGGCGGCGAGGAGCTTCAGCTTTTCGCGCAGCTTGATCTGGCCCGAGACGATGAGTTCGGCCGCGGCGGTCGGGGTCTCGGCGCGCTTGTCGGCCGCGAAGTCGCACAGCGTGAAGTCGGTCTGGTGGCCGACGGCGGAGATGACCGGCGCCTTGCTGGCGCGCACGGCGCGCACGAGGCCTTCGTCATTGAAGCCCCAGAGATCTTCCATCGAGCCTCCGCCGCGGCCGACCACGATGAGGTCGATGCCAGGGATGGCGTTGGCCAGCTTAAGGCCATTGGTCACCGAGCCAGGGCAGGTTTCGCCCTGGACGCGCGCCGGCACGAGCCAGGCGGCGCCACTCCATCCGCGGGTCTTGAGTACTTCGGTGAAGTCGTGCCAGACCGCGCCGCTTTCGGAGGTGACGAACGCCACGATCTTCGGGAAGTCGGGCAGGGGACGCTTGTTCGCTTCGTCGAAAAGCCCTTCGGCCTTCAGTTTCTGCTGCAGCTCCTTGAATTTTTGAAACAGGTCGCCTTCGCCGGCCGGCTTCAACGAATCGACCATCAGCGAGAGCTTGCCGGACGGGGCGTAGAGGTCGGCCTTGGCCTTGACGATGACCTTCACGCCGTCGCCCAGCGGGAACTTCACCCAGCGGGCCTGGTAGCTGAGCAGCACGCAGGCGAGGGTGGCGCCGCTGTCCTTGATCGAGAAGTAGTGGTGTCCCGAGGAGTAGTGTTTATAGCCCGAGATCTCGCCGACGACTTCGACCGTGCCGAGGCGGTTCACCGTGCCCTTGAGGACATCGGAAAGCTCGCTGACGGTGAGGGGCGCCGAGGACATGGCGGTAGATTCGTCCTTCCGGTCGCCTGAGGCAATGCCGGGTTCAGGCCCCTTCCTCTTCGGCGTCCGCAAGGAAGCCCATCCGCATCTTACGGAACACCAGTTTTTCCATCGTGTAGAAATCAGGCTCCGACTCCATCAGCCATTTGCCGGCCAGGAGTGCCCCGCGGGCGAAGGCCGCGCGGCTGATGCTCTCATGGACGAGGCGGATGGTCTGATTAGGTAGGCCAAAAATCAGTTCGTGTTTCCCGATGATACCACCCGCCCGGATGGAGTGAATGGAATCGTCGAGCTCAAGCCCTAGAATGCGGGCGATTTGCTCGGCTGTCCCGGATCGACCTGGTTTGGCGGAGAAGTGCTCCTCGACGATCTGGATGTCGGCGTGCGGGATGAGCTTCCGTAGTGCCCGGGCCAGCACGAGGATGAGGTTGATGCCTAGGGTGATATTAGGGGAATGCAGGACTGCGGCGCGCACTGAGGCCAGTTGAAGGGCGGCGGCATCGCCAGGTTCGTAATGCGAGACGGCGGAAACGATACGGGTGCCCTTCTCGGCGAGGTGCGCATAGGCGTTGATCGCCGCGCTGCCCGCCAAGTCGACCACCAGGTCGGTCCGGTGCGCCCGCATCAGGGATCGGGAGGCGAGTTCGTTCGTTCGCAGGGCGGGGATTTCTTGCCCGGCGATATGGATGCGGCGGTTCTTACCGCGGCCGTTGACCTCCGGGTCGGACTCCCACTCTTGACGGGCAATCCACGCCAGGCGGAGGTCAGGGTCCTTCAGGATCTCCTGGGCAGCGATTTTACCCGCGCGGCCATAGCCCACGAGCCCTACTTTGATTGGTTTCATTTGGATTTTTTATAGATGCCAAAGCGGCCCGACTTTGGCGGTTCCTCCACGGAAGACTCCGTGAACCCTGCGTGGAGCGTCCGCCCGCATCTCCGCATGGCAAGCCCTATCTCATTAGGGCGATTCCGGGTTGATGGCTTCGCCGTGTCGTCATCTGATAGTCATATGCGCGTCGCATTCATCGGCACCGGAGTGATGGGCAAGAGCATGGTGGCTAACTTGCTCAAGGCGGGCCATGAGGTCACGGTCTACACGCGCACGAAGGCCAAGGCGGATGACCTCTTCGCCCTCGGCGCGAAGTGGGCCGCCTCGCCGGCCGAAGCCGCCAAGGGCGTCGACGCGGCGATCTCGATGGTGGGCTATCCGGCCGATGTCGAAGAAGTCTGGCGCGGCCCGCAGGGATTCATGTCTACCGCCAAGCCCGGTTGTGTACTCATCGATATGACCACCTCGAGCCCCGCGCTCGCCCGTTCGCTGGCGGCCGAGGCTGCGGCGAAAGGCTTCGGTCCGCTGGATGCTCCGGTCTCGGGTGGCGATCGCGGCGCGCGCGAAGGTACGCTGACCATCATGGTCGGCGGTGCGCAGAAGGATTATGATTTCGCCGCACCGCTCTTCGCGGCAATGGGCAAGACGATCGTCCTCCAGGGCGGTCCCGGCACGGGCCAGCTCTGCAAACTCGCGAATCAGATCGGCATCGCTTCCGGCATGATCGCGATGTCCGAAGCCTTGGCGTTCGCTCACGCGACTGGCCTCAACCTCGAGACCACGCTGCGCTCGATCTCGGGCGGGGGCGCGTCGAGTTGGGCCTTGTTGAATCTCGCGCCGCGCGTGCTCAAGGGCGACTTCGCCCCAGGTTTCTACGTGAAGCATTTCGTGAAGGACATCGGCCTCTCGCTCGACGTCTGCAAAGAGCAGGGCCTCAAGCTGCCTGGGCTCGAACTCGCGGCTAAGCTTTACGGCGATGTCGTCGCCGCCGGCGAAGGCGATTCCGGTACCCAGGCGCTGGCACGAAGGTATTTTCAGATTAGCGGTTAGGGGATGGCGGTTAGCGGTTGGGAACTCAGCCGCAGGATCCCGAAGCCGATGGCCGATGGCTGAAACGCTGAATCCTGAGGGGCCGATGCCCTTGGTGGCCGTCACCTGTCACCCGAGAATAGATACAGCTATGTCGTGACGCGGTCCCGACCCTACCTGAGGAAGCGGTTTCGCAGCCGTTCACCGTGCCAGCAGATCCCCACGCGCTAGCGTTACACCTTCGGTGCTTCGTTGGCCGGGACGATACGGAGCTGGACGGAATCGATGACGGACGGGCCGAGGATGACGTTGGTCACGATGACGAGCATCTGGCCGGGCACACAGTGGCCTTCGTCGCGCAGGCGGATGAGCGCCAACGTGATATTATCCTCGGCCTTGGGCTCGAACTTCATCTGGAAGGATTCGACGCCCCAGAGAAGGCTCATCTTCCGGTGGACATGCTCTTCTTCCATGAACGCGTAGATCGGGCAGCCGACGGTGCGGAGGGACGAAAGGGTGCGGGGCACGTCGCCATTGCGCGTGAATGCGATGATGCCCGTGTTGCCGAGGTCCTGAGCGAGGCCGGCAGCGGCGCGGAGGAGCTTGATCTTCGGGGTCTCGTTGGGCTGCTCAGGCGAAAGCACGCGCGGCAGTTCGTTCTCGGTCGTCTGGGCGATACGTTTCATCACTTCGACACAGCGGATGGGGTGCTTACCCGTGGTCGTCTCGCCGGAAAGCATGACCGAGTCGGCCATCTCGAGCACGGCGTTGGAGACGTCGGTCACTTCAGCTCGGGTCGGGACGGGGTTCTGGATCATCGACTCCAGCATGTGCGTGGCGACGATCACCGGCTTACGGCAGGCGATGGCCATGGCGACCGCGCGACGCTGGATGAGCGGCAAGGTCTCGTAAGGGATTTCGATGCCGAGGTCGCCGCGAGCGACCATCAGGGCGTCGGTGGCCTCGAGAATGGAACCGAGGTGCTCGATCGCGGACTGGTCCTCGATCTTCGAGATGATGTGCGCCTTCGACTCATGCTGGGCGAGCAGCGTGCGGAGGGCGTAGACGTCGGCGGCTTCGCGGACGAACGAGAGGGCGTAGAAGTCGACGCCGACTTCGCAGCCGACGGCGACGTCGGCACGGTCCTTGTCGGTGAGGGCAGGGAGGTCGACCTTGACGCCGGGGAGATTAATATGACGGCGGCTGCCGAGGGGGCCGGGCTGCTCGACTTTGCAGCGGAGGCGGTCCTTCTTCTGCTCGAGGACGCGGAGCTGGATGAGGCCGTTGTCGACCAGGACAACGCCGCCCACGGGCACGGCGCTGATCATCTTCGGGTAATTGGTGGGGATGACGAGGATCTCGCCGTCAGCCGGGGAGGTGTCGTCGCCCGTGACGTCGACGACCTGGCCGACGGTGAGCTGAGTGGCCTCCTTGCGGGCGCCGGTGCGGATTTCGGGGCCCTTGATGTCCATCATCACCGCGAGCTCCTTCTTCATGCGGCGGCTGACCAGCCGGACGCGTTCGACGGTCGTGCGGACCCAGGCGTGGTCGGCGTGGGCCATGTTGAGGCGGACCACGTTGGCCCCGGCATGGATGATCGCTTCTAGTTGGGCCTCCGACTCCGTGGCCGGACCGATGGTGAATGTGATGCGTGTGTGACGGAAGGACTTCACAGTATTTATGACAACTTATGAAAGGTGGAGAAGCAAGGGAAAGAACACCCTAGCAATCGGTACAAATGGGTGATTTTACGGCACCCTTTCCGCCTCGAGGTCCCGCTTGGCCGTCATGCGCTCTTCAAAGAACGTCGTTTGCTCGAACGGCCACGTGGTTTCTTCCTTTAGCTTCCAGTCGGCGTGTTCGGCAAGGAGCGTGCGCGTCCATTCGAAGTAATCGAGATCGTCGGTACGGAAGTGCAGGCGCGTACCGTCGGCGGCGCGCTGGGCGAGGAGGTCCAAGCTCGAGGTTTGGATGAAGCGGTGCTTGTGGTGCTTCTTCTTCGGCCACGGATCCGGGTAGAGGATGAAGATCTTGCGGAGCACGACGGCGGCCGGGAGCGCTTCGAGGAACTCCGTCGCCTCGGCCTTGAGGAAGATGACGTTGTCGAGTTTACCCAGCGTCTGCTTGCGCACGGAGCGTTCGACGCGGTGCGTGATCAGGTCGATACCCACGCAGAATTCTTGCGGATGCGCCGCGGCGTAGGCGGCCAGCCAGTGACCGTGGCCGCAGCCCAGCTCGAAGGTGATATCCGTCCGGCCGGCCAAGGCGGTGGCTAGCGTAGAGGCCAGGCGGGCGACGTTGGCCGCTCGACGGGCGTCCGCCCACTCCTTGCCCATGACTTTGGTATGTTCCGGCACGAGGGGGTTAAGAGGGAAAGGAGGGAGGGAGGCAAGCGGGCGGATGACGGATGACAGATGACGGATGGCAGAATGGAGGGCTGAATGGAGGACTGGGTCGATGACTGCATTGAGGACTGAATGGATGATGGCGTTACGGGTGGCGGGTGGCGGCCCCGGGTGGGGG
>CALEEU010000073.1 GCA_937875975.1 uncultured Opitutia bacterium
CTACGCCGGCAAACCGCGCCGCCTCAGCTTCACCGAACAAGGCTTCGACTTGCCAGATCGCCCCGAAGGACTCGCCGAACAGGCCGCGGCCTACGCCTATGCCTGGGAAAAGGTCTTGCGCCTCGGCGAGGCCGTCGACGCCTTCCACTATCATCGGCACGTCGACCACTCCCTTGAAAACAAACTGCGCTTCGGACTCTGGAGCAACAAGCCCGGTACGATCTCGGAGCCCGACCAGAAGCGCCCGATCTGGCACCTGCTCAAAGCCGCCGATACGCCTGAATGGAAAGCCGCCGCCGAACCTTACCTGAAGACCTGCGGCCTGAAGAGCTGGGATGAACTAAACCTAAGGTAAGGCGCGCTCATCGGATAGCGGTTGGTGGCTGGCTGGACCTTTGATCTATTTGCCGTCGATGAAGTGACTTCGACAACCACTACGATTGAAACCTTCGGTCTGCCAACCTGTCTCCCCCTTCATGCGACCGCTCCTTCTCCTTTTGTTGAGCCTTACCTCGGCACTGGCCGCGGCGGCGCCTGATCCGACCCCCTACCCTTTCACGCCGAGCCCCAAAGGCCTGCAGGTGCAGATGGTGGACGACCTGCTCACGCTGGGCGTACACCATGCCGGCATCAACCTGACCCTGAACGGTCTGCTCTCGCCCGCCAAGGAAGCCAAACCGGGCCAGCCCACCGCCGAAGCCGACGGCTTCACGTTCGTCATCAACGAGGCTTACGCGAAGTCGCTCGATCGGCAGATCAAAGCCCTGAGCGACAAGGGAGTCGTGGTGACGGCGATCCTGATCACCTACCGCTCACCCAATGAACGCATCCGCACGCTCACCGTCCACCCACAGGCCGATGCGACGAAAGGAACGACGATGGCCGCGAACACGGTCACACCCGAAGGCCGCGCCTGCTACAAAGCCCTCACCGACTTCATCGCCCGCCGGTGGTGTTCGGCCGATACCTCGCATGGCCGGCTCTGGGGCTGGGTCATCAGCAACGAGGTGAACTCACATCACGAATGGCACCAGATGGGGCCGGTTGCGGTCGAACAGCTCGCCGCACAATACGAAGACCAGGTCCGCCTGGCCTGGACCTCCCTACGCCGCTACTCCGCCCACGCCCGCGTCTATCTGTCGATGGAACACCATTGGAACTCGCAGGGCCACGCCGACCCGCTGCAGGCCTGTCGCGGCCGCGCCTTGCTCGAAGCCTTCGCCCGCCGCGCCAAGGAACGCGGCGACTTCGACTGGCATCTGGCCTTCCACCCTTACCCGACCAATCTCCGCGACCCCCGCACCTGGCTCGATAAGGTGACGTTCGACGACGACTCGAAGAAGGTGACCTTCAAGAACCTCGAGGTGGTCGCACGGAAACTGGCGTCGCCCGAGATCAACTTCGAAGGAAAACCCCGCCGCCTGAGCCTCACCGAACAGGGCTTCGACGTGACGAAACGCCCTGAAGCCCTCGCCGAGCAAGCGGCCGCCTATGCATACGCCTGGGAGAAGATCGCCCGCCTTGACGGCGCAATCGACGCCTTCCTCTACCACCGCCAGGTCGATCACGCACATGAAGGCGGCCTGCGCTTCGGACTCTGGAGCAACAAGCCGGGGACGATCTCCGAGCCCGACCAGAAGCGCCCCATTTGGCACCTGCTCAAAGCGGCCGATACGCCCGATTGGAAAGCCGCCGCCGAACCTTACCTGAAGACCTGCGGCCTGAAGAGCTGGGATGAACTGAATCCCAAGTGACGAGCGGTTAGCGGTTGGCGGTTGGCGGTTAGCAAACGGTGAGACCGAATGCTTATCTTCAACTCACTCTCATGTGCATTTTGTATTCCAACCGCTAACCGCCAACCGCTAGCCGCCAAAACCTGCTCCATCCTTGCCCAGCCCTTCCCTGCCCCTCAATAAAGCGGGATGCACGGCTTCGTCATCGGACTCGACCTCGGCACCTCAGGTGTCCGTGCGGTCGCCGTCGACAGTGCTGGCCAGATTCTCGCGCTAGGTTCGGCGACGCTACCGGCAACCAAGGCCACAGGAGCCCGACGGGAGCAATCTCCTGAAGATTGGTGGAACGGTTGTCGCAGGGCACTTGACGAACTGAGCCTGAAGCTAGACCTCTCCGCCGCCCGCGCCATCGCGGTCGATGCAACCTCCGGCACCATCCTACCGGTCGATAATCACAACCGACCGCTCGCCGCGGCACGGATGTATGATGACGCCGACACGGGCGACCTCTCCGCGAAGATCAAGACGCTCGCCCCGCGCGAAAGCGCCGCCCATGGCGCCACTTCTCCGGCGGCTCGTGCCCTCGGTTGGGCCAAGCTGCCGCGACTGCACTGCATCATCCACCAAGCCGACTGGATCAACGGCTGCCTCGGCGCCACGAACTGGCAGACCGACGAGAACAACGCCCTGAAGACGGGTTACGATCCGATCAGCCGCGGCTGGCCGGATTGGCTCCGCGACTTCGGACTCTCTCCCGGACTCCTCCCTGAAGTCGTCCCGGTCGGCACGCCCATCGGACACGTCTCCGCGCAGGCGGCCATCGCCCTCGGCATACCCGAAGGCATCACCATCGCGGCGGGTACGACCGACGGATGCGCGACCTTCCTCGCCAGCGGCGCGACCGAACCCGGCGAAGCCTCCACGGCGCTGGGCTCGACCATCGTGCTGAAGCTCCTGAGCGACCGTCCGATCTTCGCGCCCGAACTCGGCATCTACAGCCACCGCATCGGCGACACCTGGCTGGCCGGCGGCGCCTCCAACTGCGGCGGTAAGACGCTCCTCCAGTTCTTCACAGCCGAACAACTGGCCTCCCTCGAACCTTCGCTCAATCCTGCAAAACCGACGGGCAGCGATTACTACCCCCTGCCCTCCGTCGGCGAACGCTTCCCCGCCGCCGATGCGAGACTCGCCCCTCGCCTGACACCTCGGCCGTCCTCCGATGCCGAATTCCTGCAAGGCATCTACGAAGCCTTCGCCCGCGTCGAGCAGACGGGCTTCGCCAAACTTGCTGAACTGGGCGGACCCGCATTACGCAGCGTCCGCCACGCCGGCGGCGGCTCACGTAGCGCGGCATGGATGAGCCTTCGCGCGACCGCCCTTGGCGTGCCGCAGACTCCTTCCTGGAGCGAAGAAGCCGCGGCCGGTGCCGCCCGGCTGGCCTGGCGTTCCCTCGGCCACGAGATCACCTTCGCGTGAGCACGCTTTCGCCCATCGCCGGACTTTCCGAGGTTGCCGGCCAATACGGCGCCCTGCTCGTCGACCAGTTCGGCACGCTCCACGACGGCACCGTCGCCTACCCTCACGCCGCCGAGGCGCTGCGCCGCTTCCGTGAGAGCGGCGGCAAGGTGGCCGTGCTCTCTAATTCAGCCAAGACAGGTGCCGACAATATCGTCCGCCTCGCGAAGTTTGGCTTCGGCCCGGAACACTTCGATGCGGTGGTCACCTCCGGCGACGCCGCCCAAGCGGCGATCCGGGCGGGTTCACTCGGCGCTGGCTTCGGTACCGGCGCCAAGGTCCATATCTCCGGCAAGCCCGGCGACGACTACGGCTTCGGCGACCTTGGCTTCACGCTCACCTGGCCCGACGAAGCGGAAGGCATCATCCTCGCCGCCTGCCAGGAGCCTGACCGCAACTGGCGCGAACAGATCCGCGACCTGACCCCGGCGGCCAAGCGCGGCGTCACGATCGCCGTCTGCAACCCGGACCTCGAGATGCTCACGCCCCAAGGCGTCCGCCCCTCGGCCGGCGCCATCGCCCTTGAGCTCGAACGCAAAGGCGCCGTGCTCCGCTATTTCGGTAAGCCACACGAAGATATCTACCGCACCGCGCTGGCCGCACTCGGCAATCCGCCCCCGATGACGGTCCTGGCGATCGGCGATAGCCCGGAACACGATATCGCCGGTGCCGCTGGTGCGGGCCTCGATAGCGTGCTGCTGCGAACGGGTATCCTCAGCGACAAAGACGACGCCTCCTTGCAGGCGCGTCTGCCGAAAGGCGCCCGCCGTGTCTTCTGCCTCTCCGAACTACGCTGGTAAGCCTCAGGCCCCACGCTGCGCGGTATTGCCCCGGCCCTTGGGCTTGCCGTTGATGCAGTGTAGGCAAGTCTGCTCGTAGACGTAATCCGGACGCTGCTGATCCTCGATGGTCAACGGCATCTGACAGTTAAAACAGATGACCGAACCAGTCTCGCGGAGGTCAGGTCCCACGCCGACCCGTTCGTCGAAGACGAAACACTCGCCGTCGTAATGCGCGCCACCCGCCTCTTCGAAATACTTCAGGATACCGCCGTCGAGCTGCAGCACATCGGTATACCCCTGCATGGCCATGAACGGTCCCGCCTTCTCGCAGCGGATACCGCCGGTACAGAACATCACGACGGGCTGCGACTTGAGTTCAGCGGGAAGCTTCTCCACCGCCGCGGGGAAATCCCGGAAATTCCAGATCTGCGGCACGATCGCTCCCCTGAACGTGCCCATGCGGATCTCGTATTCATTACGCGTGTCGAGCAACGTCACCGGCCGGCCTTCGTCCAGCCACTGCTTGAGCTGCTTGGCCGTGATCTTGGGAGACGGACGGCGGGCGGGATCGACGCCTTCGACGCCGAAAGCAATGATCTCCTTCTTGATCTTCACGAGCATGCGCTTGAACGGCTGATCCGAACTCGGACTCTCCTTGGGCGTAATACCCGCGAGACCTGGCACAGCCCGGATGACGCCTAAGATGGCCGCCAACTGCGGACGGGTGCCCGCGAGGAAGAAGTTGATGCCTTCGGGGGCCAGCAG
>CALEEU010000074.1 GCA_937875975.1 uncultured Opitutia bacterium
ACCGCCCGGTCGGTCGAACAGACCCTGAAGCACCGCCGGGCGCATTGTATCGAAGGCGCCATGGTGGCGGCCTTTGCGCTCTGGTTGCAGGGCCACCCTCCCCTGCTCTTGGACTTCAGCGCCCACCAGGACATGGACCATGTCATCGCGCCCTTCCGGGTGAACGGCAAGTGGGGCGCCATCTCGAAGACTAACTACGTCTGCCTCCGCTGGCGCGACCCTGTTTACCGCAGCGTCCGCGAGCTCGCGATGTCCTACTTCCACGAATACGCCAAAGGCCCGCGCAAGACCCTACGGAGCTATTCCAAACCTTACGACCTGAGCCGCCTGCCGCCCGAGAAATGGGTGAACAATCCGAAAGACTGCTGGGAAATCGCCGATCTTATCACCGCGGCGCGGCATTACGAGATTGTCACGGACGCCGAAGCCAAGGCCTTGCGGCACCGCGATGATGTCGAGGTGCGCTCGGATAAAATCACCGTCTTCCCAATCCCGAAGTGGAAGCGCCAACGGCTCTGAGGGCGGTCAGCGCCGACCGTCGTACCAGATATCGCAGTTCTCCGGACGCTTCGCCGCGCGTCCGGCGGTGAACAACATGCGAAAGAAGAAACGGGCCGCTTCGGTGAGCGTATAAAGCTTCAGCTTGCGCGAGGAAGTCTGGAGCGGATGGTCGGCGAGGATGACGAATCTGCGCCTGGTCCGGCGAGCCAAGGACTTGAGCCGACGGCTCAGGAAGACCTCTTCGCCCGCGTAGTATTCGGTGCCGAAACCACCCGCCTCGCGGAACGCGGAGGCCTCGACCCAGACGCAAGAACCTGCGGCCCAGCGCACCAGGCGGCTCCAGAGGTTCCAGAATCCACAGACGGAACGGGCATAGCGCGGCGTGCCGGGTTCCAGTTCGACCGTGCTGCCGCCGCCCAACGCCCGACCTGCGGCAATCTGGTCAGCAATGGCTGCAAAGAGTTCGATCGAAGGAGTCGAATCCGCGTCGATGAAGACCAGCCAATCTCCGGCGGCCACGCGCGCCCCCGCGTCCCGGGCTCGGCCGATCTGATTCACGGGCTCAAAGACGACCACCGCCCCAGCGGCGCGGGCGCAAGCCGCGGTGCCATCGGTCGAGTTGTTATCGCAGACCACGCATTCCCAGGTCCAGCCGCGGGAAAGAAAAGCCGCGGCCGCCACCTGCACGGACGCAAGCGTCGCGGGCAGGAGTTTTTCCTCGTTGAACGCCGGGATGACGACGGAGACGCGCATCGCGACGAGGCGCCCTCAGCTGACGTGCTCGAAGGCGCAGGCCGCCGCGCCGACGACGCCGACGTTGCCGCCGAGGCCGGCCGGGACGATCGTGCAGACCGCCGAGAGGCGCGGGAAGGCGTAGTTGTTGGCGCTCTTGCGCATCGGGACGAAGAGCGAGTCGCCGGCCGCGGTGACGCCGCCGCCGACCACGATCACGTCGGGATTGAAAGTGTTGATCACCGCACCGAGGCCGCGACCGAGGTAGTTGATCGACTCCGCCCAGATCTCATTGGCGAGCGCGTCGCCTTCGGCCATCGCCTGGAAGAGGTGGTGCGTCGTGACCTGGTCGATGCTGCCGGCGAACTTGACGATGCTCGAAGGGCGGCCGGCCGTGAGCGCTTCGCGGGTGCGGCGCGCAATGGCCGTACCGGAGGCGTAGACTTCCCAGCAGCCAGGATTGCCGCAACCGCAGCGGGGGCCGTCCATCGTGAGCGGGATGTGACCGAGCTCGGCCGCGTTACCGTTGGAGCCGCGCATCAGGCGACCGTCGATGACCGCGCCGCCGCCGATGCCGGTGGAGACCGTGATGTAGACGACGTTCTTCTTGCCCTTGCCGGCGCCGAAGCGGTATTCGCCGAGCGCGGCGGCGTTGCAGTCGTTATCAATGCGCGTGGGTAGGCCGCCGAAGGAATTGCTCAGGAAATCCGTGATCGGGAAGCCGGTCCAACCCGGGAGGTTGGGCGAGCCGTCGACGCAGCCACGGGCGATGTCGAGCGGCCCCGGAGAAGCCACGCCGATAGCGACGAAGTCGACCGGCTTGAGCTTCAGCTCGGCGAGCAGCTGGTGGGCGGCTTCAGCGACGCGCTCGCAGGCCTGCTGCGGTCCCTTTTCGGCGAACGTCTCGACGCGGCCGGAGCCGAGCACGGTGCCGTCCTGGTTGACGACGCCGAAGGCGAATTTCGTGCCGCCGAGGTCAAAGGCCAAAACTTTGCGCATAGGAATAGAAGGGTCAGTCGCGGGCGGGTCGCGAAAAGTCATCCTGTAGGCGGACGACGTCGGTCAGGTCAGGCGTAGAGACTTCGAGCAGTACGCTGTCTTCGAGGGCCTCGAAGCGGTGGATCGTGCAGGCCGGGATATGGACCGACTGGCCGGGCAGCCAGGCGCGCTGGTCGGCGGACGTGACGAGGGCGGTGGACGGCGTCTCGCCGGCGGCGAGGGCGCGGAAGGTCAGGAGCATCTTGCCGGAGACCAAGTACAGCGTCTCCGTCTTGCGCTCGTGATACTGTAAGCTGAGGCGTCGGCCCTGCTTCACTTCCAGCACCTTACCGGCGTAGGCGGCTTGATCGGCATACCAGATTTCGCGGCCCCACGGCTTTTCCACGATCTTGGGGGTGTGCAACGGTTCGGTCATGCCGTTGTTCTGTCGAAAAACGCCAGGTTAGCCAAGCAAATCCCCGAAGAAGTCCGGCTGATCCATCGCGCCGACCAAGGGGCGGACGAGGTGCTTGGCGTCGACCGCGACGCGGTTGACATCGGGTGAGACGCGATGGAGCGAGAGCGTACGGTCGGGCGCGGTCACGGTGAGGGCGGCGAAATCATCCGGCGTGAACGCGCGTTCGGAAAGCCAGGCCTGTCTGGCGGGGCCCGTGAGCACGACCGGCATCCGCGAATGGACTTCGCCCGCTTCGCGATTCGGCGCCACCGTCACCAGGCAGAGCGTCCGGCGCGACGTGCCGTCGGCGGCGAGGTGGAGCGACCAGAGACCGCCGACCGCGAGCGGGCCGCCATCGGCCGCGCGGAAATAATACGGGGACTTCAGCTTCCCCTCCGTCTTCCATTCGTAATAGCCGTCGATCGGGATGACGCAGCGGCGGTGACGGGCTGAGTCACGGAACGTCGGGCGATCGAAGATCCCTTCCGCCCGGGCATTGGCGTGGCCTGCTTGTTCGTCGGCCGGCGCCCAGGCCGGCACGAAGCCCCACGGGAGCGCTTCGGTGCGGAGCACGCCTTGCTCGCGTCGGACGGAGACCAGCGGCGTGCCGGGCGAGATATTATAACGCGGCGAGACCTCGGCCGGCGGTGCCGCGAGGTTTTTGACGATCTCCTCCCAGCGTGAGAACTGGGTAACGCGGCCGCACATGCGATCGGTCTGCTCAGGCCTTCGGAGGCAAGACGGGCGGGCGGCTGGCGGTGCCGCTGGCGCGCAGGGAGTTCAGCACGACGAGGTTGATCAGGTGCATCACGCCGAGGACGACGATCACCACACCGACGGACTTGCTGAGATGTTCGACGACCTCGATGCCGGTCTTCGGATGCTCCTTCGAAGAAAGGAAGAGGAGCATGAAGCCCGCGTTCACCAGGTAGAAGCCGATGATCAGCAGGTTGTTGACCGAGTCGGCCATCGTCTCGTTGCCATGGAAGGCCTCGAGGAGAAACGGGCGTCCGCTGCGGAAGAGCGTGCGGCCGACCCAGATCGTGACGGAGAGCGAAACCAAAAGATAGATGCCGTATTCGAGATAGGTCAGCGAATCGTTGTCCATATCCAGAGCCTATGGCGACCGCGACCGGCCTCAAATCCTAAAACCGATCGCTTACCAATGCGGCGGGCGCTCGTCGGCGGGCGGGGCCTGGTCGCCGGCGTCGGCGGACTGGCTTAGCTTGGCTTCAGTACGGGCTAGGCGATCGGACAGCTTGGAAACCTCCCGGGAAAGCTCGAGGATGACCCGGTCCTGCTGCTCCACGTGGCGCTGGAGGAAAGTCAGGCGTTCTTCGAGGTCGTGTAGCCGGGAATCCATGGAATGGAAGATGGTGGCAAGGGCGGGCGGGGCAAGCCGATGCCAGCCGCATATGAGTATTACGCCAGCCGGGGGCGGCTGACTGGTTTTCGGATTGTGTCCCCACGGGCTCACTGTGGAATCCTTGTATGTCCGCACCCCAGGACGAATCCGCGGAGGCGTCCCCCTCGACGCCGCTGCATCGACCTAACCGTACGCTCTGGCAACGGCTCGGCGGGGAAGGCTTGGCGCTTTCCGTCCTCCTCCACATTTTATTGGTGATCATCGCCATCGTCTGGGTCGTCTCGACCGTGACGGATCTCTCCGGGAAAAAGGACCCTAACACTTTCGCGACCGGCGCGGGTGGCGGCAGCGGCGGCCCGAAGGCCAAGGAGTACAAGACCAAGCTGCAGCCGAAGAACGTGAAGTCGCTGACGAAGACCAGCTCGCGCATCACCAGCAAGAACGCCAACGCGACGATGGCCGTGAGCAGCCTGCCGAGCCTGACCAATCCGCTGGCCACCGCCGGGGCCATCGGCGGAGGCAGCTCGAAGGGCTTCGGCGGGGGTTCGGGCGGCGGCATCGGCGCAGGCAAGGGCACCGGCGTCGGCGGCGGGCGTAATTTCGTCTCCTTGTTCGGCATGAAGGGCTCCGGGGCCGGCACGGGCGGGCTCATCGGCACGCTCTACGACCTCAAGCAGACCGCGAACCGCCAGCCCACCGCGGCCGCGCCCGCGGTCACCGGCATCCCGCCGTACCGCGCGTCGGTCCGGGAATTCCTCGAGAGCGGCTGGAGCGCGGGACGCCTGCAGAAGTTCTTCAAGTCGCCCGACAAGCTCGTCTCCGGCCAGCTCTTCATCACGGGCCGCTCGGCCAATGACGCCCCCAAGGCCTTCGAAGTGGAGAAGCTGATGAAGCCCTCGCGCTGGCTCGTGCATTACCGCTGCTACGTGGAGATGCCCAGCTCGCTGCCCTTCCGTTTCGTCGGTTCGGGCGACGACTTCCTCATCGTGCGCTGGAACCGCCGGATCGCCCTCGACGACGGCTACGAGACCTACTTCAGCGGACGGGACGGCAACTACAAGGACTTCGGCGTCAAGGTCTCGAAGGAATACAAGGTCGACCGCCGGCCCGGCGGGCTGCACCGCCTGAAGGCCGGCCCGTGGCTGCAGGTGACCAAGGGCACGAAGGTGCCGGTCGAAGTGCTCATCGGCGAGACCCCGGGGGGCGTCTTCGACTGCTACCTCGCGATCGAGGTGGCGAAGTCGAACAAACAGGTCAACGGCCAGTACGAAGGCGAAGGGAAGCTGAAGCTCTTCCGCTGCAACGCCGACCCGCTGCCGGCCGGCATGGAGCGGGACAAGCGCGGCCTCAACATCGACATGGAAGCGAAGGGCTGGATCTTCAAGGTGACCGCCGACGCCAACACGGCCATCCGCTAACTCCGGCCCGGGAAATAGAACCGCGCGCAATTGCCGCCGAAGAGGCCGGCACGCTCGGCGTCGGTCAACTGGCGCGCGTAATCATCGACGAGGCGGAAAGCCTGCTCGTAATTGCCGGCGAAGAGACAGACCGGCCAGTCCGAGCCATACATCAGGCGCGACGGACCGAAGGCCTCGAAGACCGTGTCGAGGTACGGACGGAACTGCCCGGCCTGCCACGCCTGGTGGTCGGCCTCCGTGAGCAGGCCCGAGACCTTGCAATGGACGTTCGGAAGTTTCGCCAGCCGGCGGAGCTGCGACTTCCAGGGCTCGAGGGTTCCGTCCTTGATATGGGGCTTGGCGAGGTGATCGAGGACGAAGGGCTGGAGCGGGAACGCTTCCGCCAGGCGGATCGCGGCCTCGAGCTGCTTGGGGTAGATCAGGATATCGTAGGCCAGCCCGTGGTCGCGGAGCTTCGAGATCCCGCGCTGGAAATCCTTCCCCAGCATGAAGTCCACGTCGGGCTCTTCCTGGACGACGTGACGGACGCCGACGAACTTCGGGTGGGCGGCGAGGCGGGCGAGGTCGGACTCGACGCGGTCGGAACGGAGGTCGACCCAGCCGACGACGCCCTTCACGTTCGCGTGCTTATCCGCGAGGCCAAGGAGCCAATCGGATTCGCCGACGACCTGACGCGCCTGCACGGCGATCGAGCCGTCGAAACCAAGCGGCTTCTGCAAGGCGGCGAGATCGTCGGGCAGCCAGCTGCGGTGCAGCGGGGAGCCCGGCGGGATCCACGGGTATTGCGCCGCGTCGTACGACCAGAAGTGCTGGTGGGCGTCGAGGCGCATGGCGTCAGACCACGTCGACGATCGCCTTGATGACGCCGGACTCCGGCTTGAGCCAGGTCGGGAAGGTCGCGATCAGGTCGTCGAACTTCGCGTGGTGCGTGATCCACGGCTTCGTGTCGATCACCCCGTCTTCGATCAGCCGGATGATGCGGGCGAAGTCCTTCGAGAGGGCGTTGCGGCTGGCCAGAATGGTCAGCTCGCGGCGGTGGAGGTGCGGGGCGTGCGGGAAGGTCAGGTCCTGCTGCGTGATGCCCACGTAGGCCACGCGGGCCGCGAAGGCCGCGTAGGCGAAACAAGCGACCATCGATTTGTTGCTGCCCGTGGCGTCGATGACCACGTCGGCCAGCTGGCCGTCCGTGAGGGCGGCGAGCGCGGCGGCTTCGGAACCGTCGCCCTTGGCCAGGATGACGCCGTCCACCTTCATCACGTCGGTGCAGAACTTCAGGCGGTCCGCGTTCATGTCCATCACGACGCACTTCGCGCCGGAGACCTTGACGAACTCTACGGCCGAGAGGCCGATCGGGCCGGCGCCGATGACGAGGACTGTCTCGCCGGCCTTGGGTGCGGCGCGATCGACGGCATGGCAGCCGATGGCGAGCGTCTCGACGAGCGCGAGCTGGTCGTAGGAAAGCTTTGTGGAGATGTGCAGCTTGCGGGCCGGGAGCAGAAACTTCTCGGCCATACCGCCGTCGCACATCACGCCGAGCGTCTGATGGTTCTCGCAGCAGTTCGTGAACCCACGGCGGCAGCTGTAGCATGTCTGGCAGTTGATGTAGGGCTCGACTGAGCAACGGTCGCCCGGCTTCACGTTGGTCACGCCCGGACCGACGGCCAGGACCTCGACGCCGAGTTCGTGGCCGGGGATGCGCGGGTAGGAATAGAACGGCATCTTGCCGAGGTAGCCTCCGTAGTCGGTGCCGCAGATGCCGATGCGGTGGACGCGGACGACCGCTTCACCGGCGGCGGGCGCCGGCGGCTCTGGGATATCGATCCGCGTGAACTGCTGCGGCTGGTCGAGACGGATGGCTTTCATCGGCTCAGTTGTTCTCCTTCAGGCCTTCGAGGTGGCCGAGGTTCTTGACTGGAGCGAAGATCGCGTGCACTTCGGCAAGGAGCTGTTGGTCGATCGGTTCCGCGGCCCACTTGGCCCAGTTGCGGATGTTGACCGGATTAGCACTGCCGGAGACCGTCGTGGTGATGTCGGGATGCAGGAGCGAGAACTGCAACGCGATCTTGGCGATGTCGCTACCCTTGGCGGCGCAATGGGCGGCGGCGGCACGGGCGGCGGCCTTCACTTCCTCGGGCTCCTTGAGCCAGGCCGGAAGCGGGGCGTTGGTGAGCAGACGGGCGCTGAAGGGGCCGGCGTTCATGACGCCGATGCCCTTGGCCTTCAGGTAAGGCACGGACTCGTCGGAGAAGCGGGTGTTCTGGAGCGTGTGCTGGTTATAGCTCAGCACGCAGTCGACCTCGGCCTGCTCGCAGATAAACTTGAAGATCTTCTGCGGGTAGCCGCTGAAGCCGATGGCCTTCACCTTGCCGGCCTGCTTCGCCTTGCGGAGGGCCGGGATGGTCTCATCGACGATCTGCTGCATCGGGACGAACTCGATGTCGTGGCAGAGGATGATATCGAGGTGGTCGGTGCCGAGGCGGTGCAGGGAGACGTCGATGCTCTCCGCGACGCGCTTGGCGCTAAAGTCGAAGTGCGTCAGGTCGTAGCGGCCGAGCTTCGTGCAGAGCTTGTAGCTGTCGCGCGGGACGCCGCGGAGGGCGACGCCCAGGAGCACTTCGGAAATACCGCGGCCGTAGAAAGGCGAGGTGTCGATGAAGTTAATGCCGCAGTCGAGGGCGACCTGGACGGACTTCAAGGCATCGTCGAGGGCGACACTACGGAATTCCTGGCCCAGCGACGAAGCGCCGAAGCTGAGGATGGGGAGTTCGATCCCGGTCTTGCCGAGGGTGCGAGTCTTCATGGTGTGAAAGTTCAGGCCGTGCGGCAGCCGACGGTGAGGAGCACGTTACCCCAGAGGGCTTGGTCGCCGGTCTGGATCGTGAGGATGTGGTCGGCGGATTCGACGGCCTTGTAGAAATCCCACTTCAGGACCGGCTGCAGTTCGAGCTTCAGGCCGGCGGCCTTCACTTCCTGGCGGAACTCAGCCCACACGGGCGGCTCACCTTTCTGAGCGTAAGAATCGTCCGGGGGGATGCCCATCGTGTTGACCGCGTCGACCGGCACGGCGCTGAGCACCGCGCGCAATACCTGGGCGACGGTCGGGATGCCTGGGGAGAGGTTGAGCGAGACCAGCTCGGCGTTCGGGCCCTTCTTGCCCCAGACCGGGTAGTTGCCGTCGGCGATCAGGATGACCGAGTGATGGCCCGCGCGGGCGAGGACTTCGGAGATCTTCGGATGGATGAGCTGGTGCTTGAGCATGGTCTTAGCGGG
>CALEEU010000075.1 GCA_937875975.1 uncultured Opitutia bacterium
AATCGTTTCAGGTGGCGGGTGGCAGCGTGAGATTGGGCAAACTGTGCAAAGGTGCAACTGCGGCGGAGCCGCGTGCAAAGGTGCAAAGGTGAGTGAAGGGCTAGGGGTAGGGATAGGGGTTGGGACAGGAAAACATTTCGGGTGGCGGGTGGCGGCGTGAGATTGGGCAAACTGTGCAAAGGTGCAAAAGTGGAGGTAAGCGTGAGAGGTAGGGCGGTTGGAGCGGCAGAGAGGCAGGCGGATGCGATGTCATCGCATCCCTACCCGAGGCAGAGAGCACTCCCCCGATACTCGATACTCCAGACTCGATACTCTGAATTGAAGAAATCGAGCTTAGCTCAATTTCTTCAATTCACCGGTGCTGTCGCCGAGCTGGACGTCGCGGATGTCCATGCGGTTGAGCATGCTGACCCAGAGGTTATTGATCGGGGTCTCCTTCTGATAGACGATGTGACGGCCCTGCTTGAGGGTACCGCAACCACCGCCGGCCAGGAGAATGGGAAGGTCGTCGTGGTTGTGACGGTCGCCGTCGCCGTTACCAGAACCGTAGACGATCATGGAGTGATCAAGGAGATTGCCGTCGCCTTCCTTCACGGACTTGAGGCGCTCGAGGAAGTAGGCGAGGTGAGTCGAATGGAAGACATTGATGTCTTGGATCTTCGACAGCTTCACGGGGTCGTGGCCGTGGTGGGAGATGCTGTGGTGACCATCGCGCACGCCGATGAACGGGTACGAACGGTTGCTGCCTTCGTTGGCGAGGACGAACGTCGCCACGCGCGTGGTGTCGGTCTGGAACGCGAGCACCATGAGATCAGCGAGGAGCTTCAGGTGTTCGGCGTAGCTTTCCGGGATACCCTTCGGGGTCAGCGCGCCGACGGGCAGCTTGCTCCGACCATCCTGGCCGGACTTTGCGATGCGCATCTCCATCTCGCGGACCGCGGTGAAGTATTCATCCAGCTTGCGCTGGTCGTCGGCGCCGAGGCGGACGTTCAGTTCGCGGAAGTCTTCGCGCACCAGGTCGAGGACCGACTTGCGCTGGGCATCGCGACGCTGGCGCTCGAGGTCGGAGCCCGAGCCGAAGAGGCGTTCAAAGATCAGCTTCGGGTTCACTTCCTTCGGCATCGGCTGGGTGGCCGAGCGCCAGGAGATATTGGACTGGTAGATGCAGGAGTAGCCCGAGTCGCAGCCCCCGGCGAGCTTGCTGGCTTCGGTACCGATCTCGAGGGAGGCGAGGCGCGTACGGTCGCCGATGCGCGAGGCCGCGAGCTGGTCGGCCGAGACGCCGGAGCGGATGTTGGCGCCATCGGTCTTGCGCGGCTGCGCACCCGTGAGGAAGGCGGACATCGCGCGCGCGTGGTCGCCGCCGCCGTCACCGTTGGCGCGGGCCTTGTCGGCCGTGAGGCCCGTGAGCACCGAGAAATCTTTCCGGACGTTGGCGAGCGGCGCGAGGATCGGGGGAAGTTTGGAAGGCAGCGCCCCTTCGGCACCGACGCGCCAGCCGTCCATGTTCACGCCGTTCGGGACGTAGAGGATCGCCATGCGGTTCGGGGCGGCGTGCTTCGTCGGCGTGTTGCCGGCGGCCCACCCGGTCTGGAGACCCATCGCTTCAAGCCAAGGCAGGGCCATGACGGCACCGAGGCCTTTGAGCACCGTGCGGCGGGGAATGAGGTCAGTCTTCATAGCAGAGAGGTTACTTCTTAGAGGGGTGAGACCCCGCTTCGCCCTGGGATGTTCCCCGGCGGAGGCGGAAAGGGTCGCTCATGACCACCCCGAGGATGACCGAGGAGAAGCGGTTGCCCGACTGGATGGCCGAATCCGTGATCTTATCGACCGCCGGGCCGTCGTAGTAATCGAGCCCGCGGCCCAGGCCGTAGGTCAGGAGCTTCGTGGAGAGGTTACGGACGAATTTTTCGCGGTCCTTGCGGAGGATCTGCTTGAGCTCGCCGGCGCCCGAGAACGTGCGTCCGTCGGAGAGTTTGCCGGCCGGATCGATCAACGTGCCTTCGTCCATCGTGCGGAGGAGCCCCACGCCGTCGAACTTCTCGAAAGCAAAGCCGATGGCGTCCATGCGGGAGTGACAGGAGGAGCAGGCCGGGTCGGCGCGGTGCTGTTCCATGCGTTGACGAAGGTTACCCTTGAGCTGCTGGCCTTCGAGCGTCGGCACGGAAGGCGGAGCGGGCGGCGGCGGCGTGCCGAGGATTTGTTCGAGGATCCACTTGCCGCGCTTGACCGGTGAGGTGCGCGTCGGGTTGGAAGTCGCCGTGAGGATGGACGCGTGGGTGAGGATGCCGCCGCGTTCGCCCTTCGGGAGCGTCACGCGGACGAACTCTCCTTTGTCGCGGCTGCGGGGGAAGTCGGCCTTGATGCCGTAGAACGAAGCCAGCGTGCGGTCGAGGTAAGTGAAGTCACCATCAAGGAAGTCGAGCACGTCGCGGTCTTCGCGGACCACCTCGGCGAAGAAAAGCTCCGTCTCCTTCATCATCGACGTGCGGACCGCCTCGCTGAACTTCGGGTAGAGCGACGGATCCGGCGAGACCGTCGAGAGCTGGCGGAGCTGGAGCCATTGGATGCCGAAGCCTTGGGTTAGGTACTGCGCGCGCGGGTCCTTGAGGAGGCGGCGGGCCTGGGCTTCGAGGTTGGCGGAGAGCTTGCCCGCGTAGGCGAGTTGGAAGAGCTCGTCGTCGGGCATCGAGCCCCAGAGGAAATAGCTCAAGCGCGAGGCCAGCGCGAATTCGCTGATCGGATGGGCTTCGGTGGCCGTGGGCTTCTCGTCCTGTTCGCCGCGGAAGATGAATTTCGGTGAAGCCAGCACGACGGCGATCATCGCTTGGGCGCCGGCTTCCCATTGGCCGCTGCTCTTCTCGGCTGCGAGGAACACTCGGCCGTAGCGGGCCAGCTCGGGGCCTGTGGCCGGGCGGCGGAAAGCACGGCTCACGAACCAGTTCGCGACGGCCTTCGCGCGGACGTCGCCGGTCGTCTTGCCGATGACGACGGCCAGACGGCGCTGCAATTCCGTGCGCGTGTCGGTCGGGCCGAGGAGGCGGAGACGGAGGCCGGAGAGCGAGCGGGCGTTGCCGGGAATCTTCGCGGGCGGATTGAGCCACTTCAGCGTGAACTCGTGTTTACCTGCCTTGAGGGCGGCGACCTTCACCTCAGCGACTTCGGATTTCTTGACTGCCTTGAACTGATAGGTACCGACCTCGACGCCATCGACGAGGAAGGCGACCTTCGGGGGCGGATCGCCGGGCGAGCCCGTGGAGCGCAGGCTGACCGAGATGAGGTAATCGCCGTCGCGCGGGGCTTCCATCGGGCCCGTGAGATAGGGCGCCGGTTCGAAGTAGCGCTGCTGGCTATCGCGGCGGCCCTTCGGGAGCATCTCGATCATCGCGAGGCCCGTGCCATCGAGCTCATTGGCCTTCGTCGGCATCGCCTTGGCGGCGATCTGTTCGCCGACGGCGAGGAAGCGCTCCAGGTGGACCGGAGAGAACGTCAGCACGTCGCCGATGTTATCGAAGCCGTAGCCCGTATCGTCGGCCGGGAAGTCGGCGGAGAAATTCTCGTCGAGGAAGAGCAGATCGCGGATCGTGTTGTTGAACTCGAGCCGGTTGAGGCGGCGGATCGTCACGTCGCCCGGGTCCGGCTTCGCCTTCGCGATGGCGTTGGCGAGCAGCTTGTGGACGGACGTCTGCAGGTGCTCGATCTCGGCGGGCGAGGGACGGACCTTGACCTTGGTCGGGGGCATCTCGCCGGAGGTCACCTGGCTGACGACCTCGCGCCAGACGCGTTGGTCGCGGAAGAAGCGGCTGTCGTCCTTGAAGGCCTCGAGGTTGAGGTGGCCCTTGGCGAGTTCGGCGTCGTGGCACTCGTAGCAGTACTTGTGCATGAAGGGCACGATATCCTTCTGGAAATCTTGGGCGGAGGCCTGGGAAAACCAGGCACAGACGACCGCCCCGAGCATCGCGATGATCGGGGTGGGCCAAGCTGCGCGAGGGGCCGAGAGCTGCATCCGTCATTTAAACATAGCGAGCGGTGCTAGGTTGCAAACCAAAGGCCTAAACCGTCAAAAAGTTGTCAAAAACTCGTAAAAAGGCTTAACTGGCTGACTGGTAATCGATTGGTTATGCCAATCAGGACGGTTTATGGGGGTTATTTACCTAAAATAAGGTGAAAAAGGCCTATTTGGGCATTATTCCTCGATACCGCGCGGAGCGGGGCCCAAGATGGCGATGAAGTTGGCAACCTAACCCCTTGCTTGGTGTTTTAGAGATACCCCACCCCTTTAATAAGATGCGCACCCTCCCCCGACTCACCAGCAGCCTGCTGACCGCGGCCCTGCTCGGCCTTGGCACCGCTTCGGCGATCGACCTCGAAGGCCTCGTCAAGAACTCGCCCTTCGGCGGCACAGGCGCGGCGGCTGGTCCGGGCGTGGCCCCTAGCACCCTCGAATTCCGCGGCATGTATGCCGAAGACGGCGTCAACTACTACAGCATCTACAACACCCTGACCAAGCAGTCGAGCTGGGTAGCTGAAGGCGAAGCCCCGTCGACGAACGTACCCGTCGTCGTGAAAGGCTTCGACGTCGCGAATGAAACCCTCGTCATCGACAACGGGGGCCAGGCTCAGCAGATGGCGCTGCACCAGGCCGTCGTGATCACTTACAAGGGCCCGAGCCCCGCACAGCTCGCCGCCGTTTCCAATGCCGTCGCCCAGCCGAGCACCGTCGCCGGCTCGCCCGGAGCAGGCGGCACGAACAATCTCACCCCAGCGCAGGTCGAAGCCTTCCGTCAGTCCATGCGCGATAAGTTCAGCAAGGGCCGCGGTCCGGATAACGGCGGCGATCCTCGCCAACGCGGAACCGATACCACCAGCACTAAGACGCCCAAGACTCCGACCGCCGCGCCCGCACCCACGACGAAGCCCGCCAAGACCCCTAAGGTCCGCTAAGCCTTTTCTTCCCTCCATGACCACCGTCCAGCCAAAGCACGCCCGCCGACTCCGCAAGGGCTTCACCCTCCTCGAAATCCTGATCACGATCGCCATCATGGCGCTCCTCGTCGGCGTCGTCGTTGGTAACCTCGATAAGTTTTTCGGCCAAGGCCAGGAAGGCTCCGCGAAAATCTTCGTGCGCTCGTCACTCGAAGCGCCGCTCCTCAGCTTCCGTCGCGACCTCGGCGACTACCCTACGACCGAACAAGGCATCA
This sequence comes from uncultured Opitutia bacterium, assembly GCA_937875975.1. Lineage (GTDB taxonomy): Bacteria > Verrucomicrobiota > Verrucomicrobiia > Opitutales > UBA953 > UBA953. The sequence continues at coordinate 5,202 of CALEEU010000075.1, forward strand.
AGGCCCTGATCAAGGCACCGGAAGACAAGGCCGATCAGTGGAAGGGCCCGTACATCAAAGTCCCCGGCGGCAAGGCTCCTTCCGATCCGTGGGGTGAGCCGTACGAATACCGTTACCCCGGAACGCATAACACGGACAGCTACGATCTCTTCTCCAAAGGACGCGACAAGCAGGCGGACACCCCGGACGATATCGGCAACTGGTGAAGCAACCCCCACAGCAACGGTCCGGCACCCCGGCGCGTCCCGGCTTCACGTTGCTGGAGACGTTGCTGGCCATCGGCCTCATGAGCATGATCGCGGCCGTGCTGATCGGCGGCTCGAGCACGCTCCTCAAGAGCACCGTGCGCTCCGATCCGGAGGACGCGCTGCGTGCGCTCCTCCAGACCGTCCGTCGCACCGCCGTCCAGAAGGCAGCCATCCTGGAACTGACGCCGGCCGACAACGCGGACGGCGCAGGACCGGACTTCCTTTGGGGCGAAGAAAATGTCGACCAAGACCATCCGCGCACCGAGGAACGGCTGCCGAAGATCGAGGGCGTGAAGGTCCAGATCCTCGCCCCCGAAACCACCGGCGCGATCCTGCTGGGCGGCGTCGCCTCCGAGCAGCCCATCGTCCGCATGCGCTTCTACCCTGATGGCACGTGCGACCGCGTGCGCCTCGAAGTCACGCGCGAGGAAGGGCGCCGCGTGATTCCCATCGACCCCTTGACCTGCGCGCCGTTGCCGGCCGTCGACGCCCGATGAAACGTCGCGCCTTCACGCTCATCGAGGTACTCGTCAGCCTCGCCATCTTCGCCGTCGCGGCCGTGAGCCTCGGCGCCGCCTACTCTAACGTCCTGCTCAGCCGCATCGCCATGAAGCAGGACGAACAGCGCCTCGACGACCGCGCGCGTTGCCGCGCCGCGCTCCTGGAGACCCCGGGGTTTGATGACGTCGAAGCCGGCGGCGAGATCCATCTGCCCGGCGGGCGCATCGCGCGCTGGGAGGGCAAGATCGAGGCGACCAGCGTGAGCGACCTCTTCGCCGTGCAGCTCACCGCTGAGATCGAAGCCGCCGACGGCGGTGAAGCCGAGGAGTTCGCCGAGACACGCATGCTCCTGCGGCCCACGTGGTCCATCCCCTCGGACCGCCAGAAGATCCGCGACGAAGCGCGCCAACGCCTCGAGAAGGAACGCGGCTACAAGGAAGCCGACGGCAACTCCGCCTTCATCAGCGCGCCCACGCGCGGCAAGAAACTCATCCCCGCCCAGCCGGCCGCGGGCGGCAAGGGCGGCAAGGGCCAACCCGCGCCGACGAACGGCAAGAACGGTCAACCCGGAAGGCAGCCCGCCGCGCCGCCAGCTAAGAAATGAGCACCCCGCACGCCAGCCGCCGCGGCTTCACGATGCTCGAGATGCTCGTCTCGCTCGCCTTGCTCGGCGCGCTCATGGTGGCGCTCAACACCTTCCTCTTCTCCATGACCGAGCTCTGGGGCGGGGGCCGCGACCAGCGGCTCTTCGACCAGCATGCGCGGGCCGCGACCGCGCTCGTGCGCAATGCTTTCGAACAAGCGACCTACGGACCCAGCTCCTCCGGCGTCGCACTCAAGGACGTCGACGATGGCGCGGGCACCACGCAACCACGCCTCAGCTTCCTGCTCGCCGACGCCGGGCGCCTGGCGGACTGGCCGGAGGCGCCGCTCCCCGACGTCGATTTCAATGTCTTCGTGGAGGAAGGACGCGGCATCATTTTCCAGTGGCAATCGCGCCTCGAGCTCGAGCGAGATAAGACCGACAAGCACGAGACCGTCGTCAGCCCGTTCGTCACCGCGATCCATTACGAATATTACGACGCTGACCTCAAGGAGTGGAAGGTGGAGGACGAGCCCCTGAATGAGACTGGCAGCACGGCTTGGAAGAAGCCGGCGCGGATTCATCTCCTGTTTGAACGCGGCGCGCTCAAGGCGACCAAGGTCATCAACCTTCCCATCAAGCGCTCCGGCGCCTCCACGCCATGAACGTGAAGAAGCGCCGCGGCTCGGTCCTGATCGTCATCCTCGTACTCATCACGCTGGCCTCGCTCTTGCTCGCCCGCTTCATGGAGGACAATTCGCTCGAGCTTTCCATGGCGACGCGCGAGGCGGATCGCCGACGCCTGCGGGCCGACGCGCAGTCGGAGCTCGAGCTCGCGCTGGCCGTCATCGCCGAGATCCGCTCGATCGACCTCAACAAAATCCACGACCACTCGCAGGGTTACGACGACCCGCACGCCTACGCCGGCTTCCCCGCGCGCGATGGCCTCGAGGTGAAGTTCGAGTACGAAGACGAGTCGGGCAAACTACCCCTGAGCGTCCTGACGAAGAACGACCTCATCCAGCTGCTCTACTCCCTCGGCATGGAGCAGCGTGACGCCGAGCGCGTCGCCGACGCGATCATCGCCTGGCAGAGCAAGTCGTATGAATCCATCGAGGAGGAGGCCACGGACGCCGCCTACCAGCGGAGCACCCTCTCCTTCCGCCCCGCGCGCCGGCCGATCCGCAGCTTCGAGGAATTCCGCTCCATCGGCGTGGCCAAGGAGCAATTCTTCGATGAAGCCGGTCGACCGACGCCGGTCTTCCTCGCCTTCAAGGACTGCGTCAGCCTGTTCACTTTCCCGCAGGCCAACATCAACACCGCCTCGGATGCCGTGCTATTATCGCAAGGGCTAGATGAGCGGCAGATCGCCTTGATCCGCGAGCGACAGTCCGAGATCGGTAAGCGCATCGTCGGCACCCCGCCCTATTTCCGGGTCACCAGCGAGGTGCAGCAACTCGTCGGCGGCGGCCTCAACATGACCAAGTTCGATGACGAGGTCATCCTCATGTGGGTGCGCGTGACGGTGAAAGAAGGCCGCGCCCAGTGCCGAGTGAGCGCGCTCGTGGCCATCCGTGAGGATGTGGCCTACCCGACCGCCGCGGCGAATCCGGACACCGACCCCAGCCTCGGGCTGAGCCGGACCGGGGCGACCACCACCGTAAGAACAACGGGAACCTCGACACCCGTTCCGCGGTCGACTACTAACCCCTCCCCTTACCTCACCCCAGGAATCGAAGCCCCAATCACCCTCGGCAAATCGACCATGAGCGGCCGCGTCGCCAGTAAGACGATTGCTTACCCGTTCCAGATCCTCGCCTGGGAGGAAGACAACGGTGCCCCACCCGCCCCCAAACCCCCCGCTGACTCTGACGACCTTCCGGCCCCCGCCGAACCCTCCGCCGCCATCACCCCTCGGGCTACGCAATCCCTTAAAAAATGACCTCTCCTTTCACCCGCGCCTTCACCGGGCCCAAGCCGCAAGAAGCCGCGATGCTTCCCGGTAACCGTTTCTTCGTTCGCCGACTCTTCGTCGAGGGCGACGACGTCCCCGGCCAGGTGAACCTCGCGCTCGAGGCCATCTCCCCTTTCCCGCTCGAGCAGATGCTCGTCGGTTTCGTCACGTCCGCCGACGGCAAGCAGGTGCTCGCCTACGCTGCCCACCGTCGGCGCTTCACCGCGGAAGAAAGCTT
>CALEEU010000076.1 GCA_937875975.1 uncultured Opitutia bacterium
CGGCGATCTCGTCGCGGATGGCCTTGGTCTCCGCTTCCCACTTCGCCCGCTGGCGGGCGTATTCGGCGGCTTGGGCTTCGGTCCAGGCGGCGCGGTCCTCGACCGGGACGATGTTGTTGAAGAAGCTGCGGAGGGCGTAGTAGTCGCGCTGCAGGATGGGGTCGAACTTGTGGTCGTGGCAGCGGGCGCACTGCATGCCGGCGCCGAGGAAGACGTCGCCGGTGGTGTCGGTCACGTCGTTGAGGATGTTCTCCCACTGGCCGCGGGCGTCGCGGTTGTTGTATTCGTAGATCCAGTGGCGGAGGTAGCCGAGGGCCGTGAGCGCGTCGGGATCGCCGGGGAAGAGTTCGTCTCCGGCGATCTGCTCCTGCACGAAGCGGTCGTAGGGCTTGTTGTCGTTGTAGGCCTTGATGACGTAATCGCGGTAGCGCCAGGCGGTGGGGCGGAAGTCGTCGATGCGGAAACCGTCGCTGTCGGCATAGCGCACGAGGTCGAGCCACGCGCGGGCCATGCGCTGACCGTAGGCCGGAGAGGCAAGCAGGCGGTCGACGAGTTTGTCGTAGGCCTTGGGGTCCTGGTCTTGGACGAACGCGGCGACCTCCTCGGGGGAGGGCGGGAGTCCAGTCAGGTCGAAGGTCACGCGACGGATGAGCACGGCGCGTTCGGCTTCCGCGGAGGGCGTGAGGCCTTCCTTGGCGAGGCGGGCGTCGATGAAGCGATCGATCGGGTGCGCGGCGGTTCCGGGCGGGAGCTCGGCGCGCTTGATCGGCTGGTAGGCCCACCAGGATTTCTCTTTCTCGCCGATGGTACCAGGGAGGTAGCGACCGGCGACGGGCGCCTTGGTGCGGCTCTTCGGCCAGGTCGCCCCGGCCTTAACCCAATCCTGGAGGAGGGTGACTTCTTCTTTCGTCAGCCGATCGCCTTTCGGCGGCATCATGACTTCGGGATCCGTGGAGAGGATGTTCCGGAGAAAGAGGCTTTTGGCGGGGTCGCCGGGGATGAGGGCTGCGCCGCCGTCACCGCCGGTGGTCAGGCCGGCGAGGCTGTCCATGACCAGGCCGCCCTTATTCTTGCCGGCGGAGTGGCTGTGGCACTTGAAGCAATGGGAGTCCAGGAGCGTGACCGCTCTCTCTGCCAGATCGTCACCGGCGGCCCAAAGGGGTCCGGTACCTAGGGCGAGGGTCGCCAGGGCAAGGAAAATGGGGGTGGGCAGACGCAAAGTCATCGGGGGCAGGCACCTTCTAAATGAAGGCTGTTGATTGAGACTGCAAGCCGAGGTCGAAGGTTCCCCTTAGCGGGCGGACTTCTTCCACTTAGGGTAGTCCTTGGCGAGCAGGTCCCGGGCGTATTCGCCGAACCAGCTATAGCCGTTGCGGCGCTCATGGCCGATCTCGGCCAGCGTGGCCTTGGGGATGCCGTCACGATCGCAGACGTAGGGGGCCCCCGTCTTGAGGTCGTAGAAGCGGGCCCAGAGGGCGGGGGCCTTGGCATCCAGGACCATGACGAGGTCTGAAGTGCCCAGAAGGCTCTTCTTGGTCTCTAGTCGCTGGCCGCTCACCTTGTGCGCCTCAAACCAAGCGATAGCGCCTTCGATGGAGGCGCGGATTTCGGGCGACGGATTCTCGAGGCTCATGAGCAGGCGGACGATGCCGACCGACTCGCTGCCGCTGAAGGAGGGGAGCTCGTAGGAGCGCGCCTTGGCCGGGGCGAAGGTCTTCTCGTCGTGCTGGGCGCACCAAACGGTCGGCTTACCCTCGATGAAAATCTGGCACTTAAGGATGCAAGCAATGCCGAGGTCGAAGCCCTTCTGGCAGGTCTCGCGCGTCTTGAGGTCAAGGAACGCGTAGGTCTTCTCGTTGGCGACCTCGCGTATCAGCTGCAGCACGCGCACCATCGCGCCGTCATTGAAGGTGATATGGTCGAAGTAGCCTTTGCGGAGCGGGAAGAACTGCGGCCACCCGCCGTTCGGGTATTGCGCCGAGAGGACGTAAGTTAGTCCGCGGTCGAACGATTGGCGGTAGGTCGCGTCCTGGGTCGCGTTGAACATGCGCGCCATGAAGCGAAGCTCATCGACGGTAGCCTTATTATCGAAGGTCGGCTGCAACTTCGCGCGATCGCCGTCATAGGCCTTGCTGATGGTATCGGTGTTCTTCGGCCAGCCGCCGGCGTCGGTCTGGAAACTCAGGATGATGGCGGCGACCTGCTTCGCTTCGGCGGAGGCGAACCAGCTCTCGGGCTTATTCAGGAAGCGCCGAGCGCTTTCGTCCGCGGTGACCAGCGGACTGAGGGCGAGGAGCGCGAGGAAGAGCAGGGCGGGGCGCATGGATCGCGAAGGGGTAGGGGTAGGGATAGGGGTTGTCGCGGGTGTCAGCGGTCGGCGGATAGCGGTTGGCGGATGGGAAAGTCGGAGGAAAGAATTGAAGAAGGCCGCCACCCGCCACCTG
>CALEEU010000077.1 GCA_937875975.1 uncultured Opitutia bacterium
TTCCTGCACGGGATTGGTATCGCGTTCGCTCATGACTCTATAGGGACCATGTAAAGTAGCAGCCCTCGCCTCCGCTGCAAGGAAAAGCTCCCCCCCTGTCCTCGGTGAACCACCTCCTGAAACTTTGCACTTAAAGCACAACCCCGGAGGCGGCGCGGGGTTATACCTAACTCTATGAGCCCGAACCGTCTCTTTCTGCCCGGCCTGCTGGCCGCCCTCGTCCTCCTTTGGGTGGCTTGGCAAGTTTATGCCGGCTGGGGCCTGGTCACCTTGGATCTCCGCGACGCCCCACTGGCCAAAGCGATTGCCGCGATCAGCCGCCAAGGCGGTATCGAAATCGTCTCCAATCTCGACCCCTCAACCCCGGTCACGATCAAAGTGAAACGCGTTCCCCCGGTCGAGGCCCTCGACATTGTGGCCGTCCGCACCGAGGCCTCGTGGCAATTGGCTTACTTGGGCGCGCCCGAAGCAGGAGCCATCGACGACGTCCTGGCCATCTTCCGCGCGGGCGGCAAAACAACCGGCTGGGCATCCTTCAATGCCGGCGGTTTCAGTCTGATCGCGCCTCAATCCGGTGCGGCCCTGGATTTGCGCGGCACGCTTTGGACCCCTTCCGAGCCGGGCGGATTGCCCGCCTTGCTTGAAGAGGCGGCCCAGAAGACGGGGGTGTTCCTCGCTGCACCGGCGGACTGGAAGCCGTCGGTCAGCGCGCCCGAAGCAGCCCCCATGGCGGTGGCCATGCCGCGCCTGTTTCGCAGCGCCGGCGGGGTGGCCCGCGAGGTTTTTCTCCTGCGGGCCAGTCCTTCGCGCAACGACGACATGGGTGGCGGACGCGGCGGCGCGTGGATCGGGAGCCGCTCCGGCGGGGAGCAGCGCGGAGGCAGCTGGACGAGCTCCATGGGCGGCCAGCAGAACACGGTGGCCCGCGCCGAGGCACAAATCGCCCTGCTCCCGCAAAACGAGCAGGAAAGAGCCCGTGAAGACGTCCGCTTGATGGGGGAATTCTGGCGCGGGATGCGCGACCTTCCCGAACAGGAGCGGCGGGCCAAAGCCCAAGAATTTTTCAGTCGCCCCGAGGTGGCCGATCGGATGGACGAGCGCCGCATGGCCCGCGAGGCCAAGATGACGCCGCAGCAGCGCGTCGAACGCTCCAAGCAATACTTCGAGCGCAAACAGGCGGCCAAGGCAGGACAGAACCGCGGCTCGTGAAATCTCCCGCCTTCACCCTCGTCGAACTGTTGGTCGCCATGGCCATCCTCGCCATCCTCGCCTCCATCGCCACCCCGGCCATCGGTTCGATGATCGAACGCGGCCGCTCGGCCAAGTGCCTCGGGAATCTCCGTCAAATCGGCGTCGCCGTGCAGCAATACGTGAGCGACAACGACTACCGCTTCCCGCCGATTGAAACCGTACCGCCCTCGCTGGGCAACGAAGGTCGGTCCGCCCTCGAAACACTCGGACCCTACGGCGTCAACCTCGGCACGCTGACCTGCCCGAGCGACGTGGCGGGTCCGGATACCGTGGCCCGATACGGCTCAAGCTACCACTTCTCCCCGGTCCTGCAGGACGAACTCGCCTCCAGCGTCAACATCTACGGGCGCCGCGGCATCTTCCGAATTCCCAATGTCGGCCGTCTGACCGTCTGCACCGATTACCAAGCTGTTCATGCCAATTCGGGAAGGCTGGGCATGAACGTGCTCAAAGCCGACGGCCGCGTCATGCAGCGCTGAGGAAGAAGCCGGCAGTCGGATTCGAACCGACGACCGCCTGATTACAAATCAGGTGCTCTACCAGCTGAGCTAT
>CALEEU010000078.1 GCA_937875975.1 uncultured Opitutia bacterium
TCCCGGCATTACTCGGCGCCGTCTGGTCTTCTTGGCGCTTGCTCCGTCGTTTTCGCCCCGACGCGCTTGTCTGCTTCGGCGGCTTCATGAGTCTCGGTCCTTCACTGGCCTGCCGCCTATGCGGAATCCCGGTGCTGGTCCATGAAGCCAATCGCAAGCCTGGTAAGGCTGTGCGTCTGATTGCGCACTTTGCCGATGCGGTGCACCTGCCCGCCGGGGTGCGTATTCCCGGTCTCGCCGCGGAGCGTCAGCATGATTCTGGTTATCCTGTCCGCGCCGAGATCCGTCCGCAGGCGCGCGATGCCGCCCGCCGGGCGCTCGGCTTACCGCCGACAGGTCGCGTGGTGCTCGTCACCGGCGGGAGTCAAGGTGCCCACTCCCTTAACCGCTGGGTGGAGGACAATCTCGAGGAGTTCGCTATTCGCGGCATCCATGTGTTTTGCCTGACGGGCCCGGGCGGCCGCGAGGACGAAGTCCGCTCGCCCGACTCGCTGGTGAAGTTCGTCCCGTTCTGCCACCAGATGGCGACCGCCTATTCCGCGGCCGACCTCGCCGTCACCCGCGCTGGCGCGGGTACGCTCGCCGAGCTGGCCACGTGTCGCACGCCAGCGGTACTCGTCCCTTATCCGCGTTCGGCGGACGACCATCAGACGGCTAATGCGCGTCAGAGCGAACTGTCCGGTGCGGCGATCCTGCTGCCGGAGACGGAACTCCCGCGGCTTCTGCGCATCGTCTTCGACCGCCTCGCCGATGCCGCCGCGCTCGCGTTGATGCGCGACGCGCTCGCCCTGGCTGACGCCGGTAATCGTTGGGAAGAACTTGCCCATGAAACCATCGCGCTCGCCGGCCGCCACCGGCTCGCCGCCGCATGAGCGCCTCCGCCTGGATGCTCGGGGCCTGCGGCATGGGCGTCGGCCCGCTCGCTATCTACCTGAAAGGGGAGGGATGGGACGTCTCGGGTTGGGATGATTCGACGGGTAGTCCGATGGAGCTCCAGCTCGCTAATGCCGACATCCCGTTGCTTCGTGATCCTTGGGCCGCCGGCCGTCACCCTTCCGTCGTGGGTCGTTCCAGTGCGGTGAAACCCGGCCACGCTGCGCTCGCTCTCGCGGAACGCCATGAGGTGCGCACGCTCCGCCGCGGTGAACTCCTCGCCGAGGCCGTCGCCGAGCGTCGCTTCGTCGCCATCTGCGGTAGCCACGGCAAGACGACCACCTGCGGCCTGCTCGTCGCCGCCCTCGCGAGCGCGGAAGCGGATTTCGGTTATGTGCTGGGCGGGCTCTTTCGCGATCCGGCCTTCCCGCCGGCGCGCGCTTCCGCTTCTTCGCCCTGGGTCGTGGCCGAGGTCGATGAGAGTGATGGCACCATCGGCGCGTTCTCGCCTGACGTCACCGTCGCCGTGAACCTTGATTGGGATCACCCTGACTATTATCGCGACGAAGCTGCACTGGAGGGCGTCTTCCGTGCGCTCTTTGAACGCACCCGCACCGCGGTCATTATCCCGGTTGGCAATGAACGCCTCGAACGCCTCACCGCAGGCCTCAAGGTTCCGGTCATCCGCGTTGGCGAGGGCGGCGACTATTCCTTCCGTCTCGTCCAAGGTGGACACTCCTCCTCGGTCGTCGCGCTTGAAGGGCGTTTTCCCGCCGGACAGTTCAATCTACCGGTCGCCGGCACCTTTAACCGATCGAACGCTTCGCTGGCCCTTGCGGTCACGCACTTCATCACCGGTAGCCTCGTGGCCGAGCCGCTCGCCCGCTGGCGCGGCATCCGCCGCCGCCAGGATGTGCTCTTCGAACGCACGGGACTCCGTGTACTCGCTGACTACGCGCACCACCCGACGGAGATTGCGGCGCTATTGAAATGGGTGCGGGAGACGCACACCGGCCGGCTCGTCGTCGTCTTTCAGCCGCACCGCCACACGCGCACGCGCCAGTATGTCCGCGAGTTCCGTGATGCGCTCGCCGTCGCCGACCATGCCCTCGTCCTGCCGGTCTATTCCGCCGGCGAAGCGGCGGTCGAAGGTGGCGGTTCCGACGCCATCGTCAATGGCTCTACCCATCGCCTCGTCGAGGATCGCCAGACCTTGCCGCGTATCTTGGACGAACTTTCCGCGGGTGCCGATACGGTCGTGGCGTTCGTGGGCGCGGGCGATATCGAGCGCGATGCCGAAGCCTACGCTAAGGTGCTCCGCCGCCGCGGCGCTGATATTCTTTCGCTCGATCTGCCCGATCTCGTCTCCGGCCGCCTCTCCGCGGATTGTGCCCTGCGTGCCAATGAGCCGCTCGCCCGCCGCACGACGCTTGGTCTCGGCGGCGCCGCCCGCTGGTACGCTGAACCGGCGAACGTGGATGACATCGTGGCGCTCCTGCGCGCCGCTGCGGAGCTTGACCTGCGCTGGTTTGCGGTTGGTCGTGGTTCCAATCTACTCGTGCCCGACGAAGGCTACGACGGACTCATCCTGCATCTCGACGCGGCCCATTGGGGTGCCGTGACTGATCTCGGCGAGGGCCGCTTCCGCGTCGGCGGTGGCACCCGCCTCAAGGAACTCTGTGGTTTCGCCGCACGTGAAGGCTGGAAGGGCTTCGAGTTCCTCGAAGGTATTCCCGGCACAATTGGAGGCTCCTTGCGGATGAACGCTGGCGCAATGGGTGGCTGGATCTTCGACGTCGTGGAGTCGATTGAATGGCTTTCGCCGCAGGGTCAGGTGCGCGCCGCGCGCCGCGATAGCTTTGATGCCCTTTATCGCGACTGCCCTCAATTGCACGGCTCGGTGGTGCTCTCCGCCGTGCTACGCTCCTCTGGTCGCGACGAACCTGCCGCCATCCGCGCACGCATGGACGAGCTCGCAGCACAGCGCCGTGCCTCTCAGCCCCGCGAGGCCAGTGCCGGGTGCGTGTTTAAGAATCCCGAAGGGGACAAGGCCGGACGCCTCATCGACCTGAGCGGACTCAAAGGCCGAGCCGTTGGACCAGTCTGCGTCTCGCCCACCCACGCTAATTTCCTCGTCAACGCGGGAGACGCCAAGGCTGCGGATTTCATCGAGCTCATGCGCACCGTCCGCGCCGAAGTGAAATCCCGCCAGGGTGTCGAACTTCAGCCCGAGATCGTCGCCCTCGGACGAGAATGGAAGGACCTCCTATGACTTTGTCTCCCGAAATTATCGTTCTCTGCGGTGGCCTCTCCTCCGAACGCGAAGTCTCCCTGCGTTCTGGTCAGGCTGTCGCTTCCGTGCTGCCGGGTTCCCGGCTCATTGCACTCGAGACTGATGCCTTGCCCGAGTGGCTGGATGGCGCCAAGCACGTGGTCCTGCCTGTCCTGCACGGCGGTTGGGGCGAGGACGGTCGCGCTCAGGCTGAGATGGAAGCGCGAGGTATCGCCTTCGGTGGTTGTTCGTCCGCCGCCAACCGTCTCTGCATGGACAAGGTGGCTACCAAGCACGCGATGCGTGCCGCCGGCGTCCCGGCTATCCCCGAGGTCGCCTTCGCGGGCGCTGCCAAGCCGACGGCCGCCGCGCTCGTCGCCGCCTTGGGCGAACACATCGTCATCAAGCCGTCCGACCAAGGCAGCAGTGTCGGCCTTTACATGTTGGAAGGGGAGGCCGCCGTAGCCAAGGCCTTGGCGGAGATCCCCGCCTCTGGCCAATGGATGGCCGAGCGCCGCCTACGTGGCCGCGAAATGTCCATCGGCCTCCTGGACGGCCAGCCCATGGGCATCGTCGAAATCGTCCCGCTCACCGGCGTCTACGATTATAAGACCAAATACACTAAAGGTGCCTCCGAGTATCGCTTTCCCGCCGCCGTGGGCCCGGAACTGACCGCCGCCATCGGCGCCGCCGCCGCGCGGCTCTTCGCCGCCTGCGGTTGCCGGGACTTCGCCCGCGCGGATGTCTTCCTTGAGCCCGACGGCCAGTTCTATTTCCTCGAGATCAACACGATGCCCGGCATGACCGAAACCAGCCTGATGCCTAAGAGCGCTTCCTGCGTCGGCCTCGACTTCCCTTTGCTCGTCCGCCGCATGGCCGCTCCGGCCCTCGCGCGTGCCGCCCAACCCGACCAACGCTAAACATGGGCCTCTTCGATGATCTCTTCCGCAAACGCCGTGACGCCTTCCTGGGCCAGGCTGATCGCGACTGGCGTGCGCTCGTACCGCAGGACGTCAACCGCGTCCCCGAAGGCGAGATCGGCCGCAAGCGCGCCGTCCGCTCCAAGCTGCCCACCTTCCTCGCCGTGGGTTTCTTCGTCGTCCTGGTGGGCCTGCTTTGGTGGGCCGTCGACGAGTCCGTGACCGCTACGCCGACCGCGGGCTCGCTCCGTTACAAAACCGACGGTTTCCTTTCCGTCGATTTCGTGAAGAAGACCATCGCCAACGGTCCGGAGGGGTTTGCCCGCGACGTCCGTTCGATCAAGGCCGAGCTGGAGTCGGACAACCAGGTCGTCACCGCCGACGTGCGTCGCCGAGGCGACGGCACGCTTGATATCGCTCTACGTGAACGCCTCGCGGTCGCCAAGGTCGTCATCGCGTCGCCGGGTAAGCTCACGCCGATGCAGGTGCGTATCGTGGCTTCCGATGGCCTGACCTTCGCTGGCTCCGGCTACCCTGAGCAAGCCATCCGTAATCTCCCGGAGATTGCGGATTACCGTTCCACCGGCAGCGATGACAAGATGGTGATCGACGGCATTGAGATTGCCGCTCCGTTCCTGCTCACCGTGCGCACCACCTACCCGAACCTCTACAAGCAATGGTCCGCGGTCTCGCTCCGTGATTGCTTTGGTGCGCAGGAGGATTCGCCTGGCTCAAATCTGCGCGTCGCGGTGCGCCCCGGTACGCAGCCGATGGATCGCCCCGCGCTGGTCGAAATCCTCTTCTCTACCGCCAACTGGCGTAATGAGCTCGCATTGCTCGCGCGCATCAACGTCGACGAGATGCTGCGTCGACCCGGCACGACCGCGCAGGCCTACGTGCTGAAGATGTCGATCCAGAATCGCACCAACGGTGCTTCGCCGATTCCTGAACCCCGCCTCGTCCCCCTTACTTCCCGATGACTTCCAAGCCCCTTCCTTCCCTCATCGCCGTCATCGATGTCGGCACGCACAAGACCGCCAGCCTCCTCGGCCAGATCATCGACGGCAAGGCCCGCATGCTCAGCTTCAGCGAACGCCGCACCGACGGGGTCGTGAAGGGCACCGTCACCGACCTTGAAAAGCTCACGCAGTGCGTCCATGAGGTCGTCAATGACATCGAGCGTGGCTCTGGTCGCGCCGTTGAGCAGGTCTACCTTTCGCTCTCAGGTCCAGCGGCCGAAGGCGAACGCGTGAAAGGCTTCGTCGCCGTACCCGCGCATGACGGTAAGATCACCGCTAAAGACGTGAGCGACGCCATCCAGTCCGCCAAGCGCCTGGAGCCGCCGGAGGGCCGCGCGACCATTCTCTACATGCGCCAGCCGACGATGCTGGACAACCGACCGGTGAGCAACCCCGTGGGCATGGCGGGCAAGCGACTCGAAGTGAATTTCTGGCGCGTGACGATGGA
>CALEEU010000079.1 GCA_937875975.1 uncultured Opitutia bacterium
ACGAGTTCGGCGACGAGCGGAGCACCGACCTTAGGGTCGAGCGCGAGCGCGGCGAACATGCGTCCTTCGGCGGGGAGAGACTTTGCTTCCTGCGAGGCAAGGAAGGTGGCGACGGCCTCGGGCTGACGCTCGAGGTACATGCGGACAAGGAAGCGTTCGAAATCGCGCTCATAGGCGACGCCGACCTTGATCGGCTTGCCTCGACGATCCGGGGCGATGGGGGCGTCGAGCGAAGGTCCAGCGAAACGCATCATCACGCCGAGGGCGGCGGGATGCTTCACAGACGCCTCGCCGAGGGCCTTGATAGCCGCGGCGCGGACTTCCGCATCAGGGTCGGCAGAGAGCGCGGCCAGCGCCTCGAAATGGGGCGACCATGCCCCGAGGTGACGCAGCGCGTTCACCGCCTCGCGACGGACATTACGATTCGGATCAGCGAGGAGGTGCTCGGCAAGCGGACCGATCTTCTGACCGTGCTCGGCCAAGACCCAGAGGGCTTGGATACGGCGGGCGGCGGCGGCCGAGGCATCGCCGGCGATCGCGGATAGCGCGGCGGACGTGGCCTCTTCAGGGCGACGGTCAGCGAGCGTTTGCCAGGCGAGATGGGCGTCGCCGACGATCTTGGAGCCCAGGCGCGCAACGAGGTCGGTGGAGGTGAGCTTGGTGTAATCAGGTACGGCCGGCGGGACGAAGCCCTTCGGCTTGATACGCCAGATGCGACCGGACTGCTTGTCGCGGTCGGGGTGGTTGCGGGCGACCTCGTTATGGCTGATAATCTTATTATACCAATCGATGACGTAGAGGCAGCCGTCGGGGCCCATCGTCATCGCGATCGGACGGAAGAACGGGTCGTCGCAGCTGACGAAGTCCTCGAGCTTCTCGAGGCGATAGCCCGAGCCCTCACGATGCTGGCGGACCGCGTTGACCTTCGAGGTGATCGGGTTGGCGACATACATCACGCCGTCGTAGCCCTTGGGCCAGACGCCGACATCGGAGAGGGCGAGACCGCTGAGGCCCGTGCCACCCATCTTGAAATCAGGCGCCTGGACCGGGAACGGCGGCTGATAGGATTTAGCCAGGCGATCCGCGCAGCCAGGATAGAGGGCGTATTCATGGAACGGCATCACTGGATAGCCGTAGTCGTTAGCCTCCTGGATGAAGGCTTCCCCTTCGCCCGTCAGCGCGAGGCCCCAGATATTGCAGGGTCCGACGCTCGTGGGCTCGAAGAAGCTACCATCCGGACGGAAGCGCGCCATGCGCGTGTTCGGGAAATCGGTCACATCACCCTTGGTCGAGACGACCTTGCCTGAATTGAAGGCGCCTTGGGCGAGCCAGAACCAACCGAACGGCGCGCGCGTGAACTGGTGCGGGAAAAGATGTGAATCCTGAATACCAAAGCCCGTCAGCAGGACCTCGCGCTGGTCGGCCTTGCCGTCGCCGTCCGAATCGCGAAGGAAGACCACGTCGTGGCCGTGCTGGACAATCGCGCCATCTTTGTGGGGCAAGACGCCTTCCGGAATCGCCAGCCCATCGGCGAAGGTACGCGGCTGACGAGGACCGGAAGCGAAAGGCTGATCGAAGATGACGACCTTGTCGCGGGCCTTGGACTTATACAGCGCCTCGGCGGCGGAGGGGTTCTCATTGGCGTCGACGGGGTATTCCAGCGCGGTGCTGGACCACGCCCTACCCTGCTGGTCGAAGATCAGCATGATGAACTTGCCGAAGTCGGCGGACTCCTTCGTGAAGAGCTCAATCTCGAAACCTTCGGGCAGCTTGAATAACTTCTGCTGCTCCTCGGCGGAACGGCGGACGCCCTGCACGTTGTTGTAGCTTGTGTCGCGCTTCGCGGGCGCGGCCTTGGCGGGCTCGGCCTTCTTTTCGGTCGGCTTTACCTTGTCCCAGGTCAGTGCGCCAGGCGTAGGCGGAAGTTCCTCGATGGTGATGTCCTTGGCTTGGATTTCGGCCATGCCGCCGGAATGGATTTGGATACCGATCTTGCCGTCGGCGGCGATATTCGGTTCGGTCTCGACGTAATCCAGCGCGGGCACTCCGTTGATCCAGCTGCGGATACGACTCCCTTCGGCGAGGATGCGATATTCGTTCCATTCGCCTTCCTTGACGGCGGCGAGCACGGCGGCGGCATCCTTCGACTGAGCGATGACCTTATTGCGGCGGCTCTCGTCGTAGATCTTGCCGTACCAGCCCTTACCATAGTCGACCTGGTAACCGCTCATCTCGGAGCTGTTCGGTACGCGTACGCTGCGCATCTGGATGCCGCTGTTGACGAAACCCGTGCCGGTCAGGCGTAGCTTGATGCGTAGATCGAAATTCTGGTACGACTTCTCCGTCGCGAGGAAGAAGTTCTTCGGTACCTTCGTCGTAAGCGAGCCGCCGCGGATCTCTCCAGCCTCGACGCGCCACCAAGCGGCATCGCCTTCCCAGCCGGCAAGGGTCTTCCCGTCGAATAGGGAAAACGGGGCGGCGTGAACGGTCAGGGCGAGGAACAGGGCCAGGAAGCAACGCATGGGAAGGTGGGGTTGATGAAAAGTTAGCCGCCCGATGGCGGGCCACAACCCTGCTCGTCATCTCATCCTGCAACCTGATTACCTCCAAAAGCACATCGGCCGGCACCCCACGCTTGCGTCCCCCGCCTGAACCGCCTGTTTTCTTTGCATGTCCTCCGCCCATAAGCTTCTCCGCGACTGCACCGCGACCTTGATCCCCGCCGGGGATGTCGTGGTACTGGAAGCCGGCACGGAAGTGCACGTCACCCAAGCCCTCGGCGGCTCGGTCACCGTCCGCACCCCGATGGGCCTCTTTCGTATCGCCCCCGCAGACATCGAGGCCCTCGGCCCTGATGCCATGAACCAGTACGGGAAGAAGGACGAGACCGTCATCAGCGGCCCGGTGAACCAGGAAGCCCTCTGGGAAGCGCTCAAGGGATGCTTCGATCCGGAGATCCCGGTCAACATCGTGGACCTCGGCCTGATCTATCACCTCGAACTCTCGCCCGGCGAGCGCGGTGGACAGAAGGTCGCCGCGAAGATGACGCTGACCGCACAAGGTTGCGGCATGGGTCCCGTCATCGCAGCCGACGCGAAGTCGAAGATGGAAGCCCTGCCCGGCGTCGAATCCGCTGAAGTCGAGATCGTCTGGGACCCGGTCTGGAATCCGCGGATGATTTCCGAAGCCGGCCGCAAGCAGCTCGGCCTCGAGTGATGTCAGCGCCCGTCCAGTCCGCGACGGCCCTCTACCTGCACGTCCCGTTCTGCGCGTCGTCGTGCGACTTCTGCTCGTTCTACCAGGAGCAGCCCAAGCGCGGGGAGATCGACCGCTACCTCTCCGCTATCGAGCGAGAGATGGAACTCCACCCGCCTGGCCGGGTCGAAACCGCCTTCTGGGGCGGCGGCACGCCCGGCCTGCTCCCGGCGGAAGACCTACTGCGCCTCGGCAAGGCCATGACCAAAGCCGCCGGACAGCCCGGCGAATGGTCCGTCGAGCTCGCGCCTTCATCAGTGCGGGCCGACAAGCTCGCCGCGCTGAAGGAGATCGGCGTCACGCGCGTCTCGATGGGCGTACAGAGTTTCGATGATGCCACGCTCGACGCGCTTGGCCGCCGTCATTCGCCCAAGCAGATCATGGAGGCCTGGGAACTGATCGAGGCCGCCGGCTTCGCTTCACGCAACCTCGACCTCATCTTCGCCATCCCCGGCCAAGACGAGAAGCGCTGGACCGACGACCTGCATCGCGCGATGTCGCTCAAGCCGGACCACCTCTCGACCTATTGCCTGACCTTCGAGGAAGACACCGCGATGTTCGTGAAGCTCTCGCAGGGCAAGGTGAAGATCGACCGCGAGTTAGAAGCGCGCCTCTATCGCCGGACCTGGGAGACACTCGAGGAAAACGGCTACGTCCAATACGAGACTTCGAACTTCGCCCGCGCTGGCCATGCGTGCCGGCATAACCTCATCACCTGGGAGATGGGCGCGTGGATCGGCTACGGTCCGTCCGCCTCGTCGCAGTGGGGCGCCCGCCGCTGGACGAACCCCTCGAATCTCGATCAATGGATCAAAGGCATCGAAGCCAGCCAACCCGTCTTCGAGCAGGTCAAGGACCTCAGCCCAGCGGACCTGCTCTGCGACGCACTCGTCTTCGGGTTACGCCTCAACGCCGGCGTCGATCCGTATGCGCTCGCCGCGCGCTTCGACGCGGACCTGCCGCAGGGCGTAAGCAAGCTGTTCGCCGACCTCATCGAGGAAGGCCTCATGGAACTCGCCGGCCCGAACTTCCGCCTGACCGGCGAAGGCCGCATGCGGGCCGACGCCGTGGGCGTGGCCGTGCTGGAGAAATTCGACTGATGGAATACGCGCTCGGAGCAGCATTTTTATACGCCTGGTCCGTGACGTGCGCCCGCCGTAGTTCCGCGCACCACGGGCCGGACCTCGCGAACCTCGGGCGCCTACTGGTTGGGATCATCCTTGTCGGTCTCATCGTCGTCCTCAGCGACCGGCAACCCTTCTCCGCCGGCTGGGGCTGGCTGATCCTCGGCGGCGCCCTCGGGCTCGGCGTCGGCGACATCGCCCTCTTCCACGCCCTGCCCCGTATCGGCGTCGGCCTGACGATGCTGCTCACCCAGTGCCTCGCGGCGCCGTTCGCGCTCATCCTTGAATATCAGGCGCTCGGACATTCGCCCAACGGGGCGCAGATGCTGGCCGCTCTCGTCATCCTCATCGGCGTCGGCGTCGCGCTCGGGGCACCCGCCGAAGGCGACCCGGCGGACCGTCGTACCGGCGTGTGGCTCGGCGTGCTCTCGGCCCTCGGCCAGGCTTGCGGCGCGGTGAGCACCCCACTGACCGTCGAAGCATGCAAGCAAGCCGGAGAAACCATTCCGGATGGCTTCGCCCAGGCATTCGTGCGCCTACTCGGGGGCGTTCCTGTCGTATTGCTCTTTCTGCTTTGGGCATCGCGCAAGGAAGGCCTGTTCGCAAAGGTGCGCCGACCGTACGCTTCCGCCTCCGCTCCATGGTGGATGCTCATGAATGGCATCTCCGGCCCGGCGCTCGGCGTGGCCTGCTACCAGTGGGCCCTCACGCAACACCCCGCCGCGCTCGTGCTCAGCGTGGTCGCCCTGACGCCGCTCATCGGCCTCGTGATGCAATGGGTCATCGAAGGCCAGCGCCCCTCATGGCGCCTCTGGCTCGGCGGCGCCATCGCCATCATCGGCGTGATTCTGCTGAGAGGCCTCTAAGCAGCGGCCGCATCGACCTTGCGCTCGTAGACATCGACCACGGCGGCCGTCACCAAGTCTGCGCCGACATTCGTCGTCGTGCGGGCCATGTCGAGGATCCGGTCCACGCCGAGCACGATTCCGATACCCTCGGCGGGGATACCGAACGTCACCAGCAGTCCGGCGATCAGCGGCAACGAGCCGCCCGGAATGCCCGCGACGGCCACGGCACTGAGGACCGAGAGGCAGAGCAGCATCAGCTGCTGGCCGGCGGAAAGATCCACGCCGAAGACCTGGGCGACGAAGAGCACCACGCAGCCTTCGAAGAGGGCCGTACCGCTCATGTTCATGGTCGCGCCGAGAGGCAGAACGAAGCCGACCACGCTGGGCTTGAGGCCGAGGGTGCGCTTGGAGCACTCCAGCGCGGCGGGAAGGGTCGCGTTGCTGGAACTCGTCGAGAAAGCGGTGACCAGCACCCCCCGGATATCACGGAAGAACGCCAGCGGCTTACGATCCGTCCAGAACCGCAGCCACAGCGACAGGACGCCGAAGAGATGGAGGAACATGACCGCAAGGCAGCCGAGGACGAAGACCCCGAGGGCGAGCAGGATGTCGAGCCCGACCTTGACGATGACGCCGTAGATCATGAGCGGCACGGCGTAAGGCGCCAACCGCAGGGCGAACTGGACAATACCGGTCATGAGTTCGGCGACCAGGTCGAGCGCCGACAGCAGTTGCTGCCGCTTGGCCTCGGCGAGCTGAGTGCCGACGACGCCGACGAGCAGAGCGAAGAGGATGAGCGGCAGGATATCGCCGAGTGCGCCGGTGGTGTGGCCGGCGACGGCGCCGAAGAGATTCTTGGGCATGAACATCTCCACGAGGCCGGACAAGGACATGGTCGGCGTGGCCGCAGCCACGGCGACATGCTTCTGCGCGGCGCCGCCGTACTCGTGCATGAGCATGGCCTTCGCGGCCGCATCCAGCTGGTCACCTGGGCGGAGGATATTCATCATCAACAGACCAAGGCCGACGGCGATGGCCATGTTCAGGAAGAACAGGGCAAAGGTGCGCCCGGCGAGCGGCCCGAGGCGATCGAGTCGTCCCAATTGGGCCACGCCGGCTGCGAGCGAGGCGAACACCAGCGGAATCACCACGAAGAACAGCAGGCGGAGGAAGATCTGGCCGAACGGATCGAAGACGTTCGTCGCGACCTTGCGCATGAAAGCGAGGGAC
Source organism: uncultured Opitutia bacterium (assembly GCA_937875975.1). GTDB lineage: Bacteria > Verrucomicrobiota > Verrucomicrobiia > Opitutales > UBA953 > UBA953. Next base: position 6,458 of record CALEEU010000079.1, read on the forward strand.
GACGGCGAATAATGGCCGGCTCCAAGGGTGATAAGGCCGGCGATAACGCCGAAGAGCAATCCGTAGAGGATACGGCTAGCGAGAGGGCGATTGGTTTCGGCCATGGGGTGGGATGGCATACTTTTAGGAGCGACCCTTATGGGATTCCACCCTATTTCCTATGACACCCTTCCCTATGAATGTGTTTTCTGCGCTCCTGCTCACGAGCCTCTTGCTGGGAGCCGCCGAAGTGGGCCCGCCCACACCGAAACAGACCATGCCTGTGCCTTCGGCCGAAGAAGCCCTCGGATGGAAGAGCCTCTTCGACGGTAAGACGCTTAAGGGCTGGAACGGTGATCCGAAATATTGGCGCTGCGAAGGCGGCGCAATCGTCGGCGAGATCACGCCTGAGACCATCGTGAAGCGCAATACCTTCCTCATCTGGGAAGGCTCCCTGCCCGGCGACTTCGAACTCAAGGGGGAGTATCGCATCTCCGTGCGCGGCAACAGCGGCATCAACTACCATAGCGCCGACGTCGCCGGACTGACCTACGCGTTGACCGGCCCTCAGGCCGACATCGACGGCCAGAACCGCCACACCGGCCAGAACTACGAAGAACGCGGCCGCACCTTCAACGCCCTCCGCGGCCAGATCACGCGTGTGCGGCCGGGCAGGAAGGCCGAAGTCGTCGGTTCGGTCGGCGACCCGAAGGAACTCGCCGGCTTCATCCGTGACGGCGACTGGAACGAGTATCACCTCATCGTCCGCGGGGGCACGCAGGTGCACCTCCTGAACGGACATGTCATGAGCGTCGTCATCGACGACGACGCAGCGGCCCGTCATCCGGAGGGCAAGCTCGGCGTCCAGGTCCACGTCGGCCCGCCGATGAAGGTCGAATACCGTAACTTCCGCGTCAGGCAGCCCTGAGGTCGGATAAGCCGTTGCCCTCTGGCGGGGGTCGGATTGGATAGGCCCATGAGCCGCCCCGCCCTTCTCTTGCTTGCCTTGCTGAGCTGGACGCTCGGGGTCGTTGCAGCCTCTGGTTGGATTGAACAAAGCCCACGAGACGAGATCCGCCCAGCGTTCTCGCGCAACGGCGATGCCTTGGTCATCACGCACGACGCCCGGGAAGGTCTCGACGGCTGGTACCAGCAGAAGTTCGGCGTCGTCGGCGGCGACTTCATGAAGTTCAGCGCCACGCGCAAGACCACCGGCGTGGAGAATCCGCGCCACAGTGGCCTCGTGCGCATCGTCTGGTCCGACGCCACGGGCAAGGCCGTACCCGCCGCAACCCCCGGCGCCTCCGCCGAACCTGAGCATCCGATCGACGGACTAATCGACGCCCAAGGCATCTCGCTCATCACGGGAGTTTACCAAGTGCCGCCGAAGGCCACGCAGGCGACCATCGAGCTCCACCTCCAGCACGCACCAAAGGGGCGCATCGAATGGAGGCATATCACGTTTGAAAAATCCACCGCGCCGGCATCCCGCAAGGTCCGCCTCGCAACCGTTCAATATATACCGACCGGCAAGTCGCCTCGCCAGAACTGCGAAGAATACGCCCCGATGATCGCTGAGGCCGCCAAGCAGAAGGCCGACCTCATCGTCCTCGGTGAGACCGTACCCTACGTGCGCACGAAGTTATCGCCCGCCGAATGCGCTGAACCGATCCCGGGGCCCACCACGGAATACTTCGGCAGCCAAGCCAAGCTGAACGGGATCCACATCGCCGTCAGTCTCTACGAGCGAGAAGGCCACCTCGTTTACAACACTGCCGTACTCCTGAGTTCGGAAGGCAAACTACTCGGCAAGTACCGCAAGGTCTGCCTGCCGCACGGCGAGGTCGAGAAAGGGGTCGCACCGGGTGCTGATTACCCCGTCTTCGACACGAAGTTCGGCAAGGTCGGCCTGATGATCTGTTACGACGGCTTCTACCCCGAAGTCGCCCGGGCGTTAACCGCCAACGGCGCCGAAGTCATCGCCTGGCCGGTCTGGGGCTGCGACCCGCTGCTCGCTCGTGCTCGCGCCTGTGAGAACCGCGTCTACGTCGTGAGCAGCACCTTCACTGACCCGAAGAGCGACTGGATGATCTCCGCCGTCATCGACCGTGCCGGCAAGGTCGTTGCCCAGGCGAAGGAGAGCGGAAGCGTCGTCGTCTCCGAAGCTGACCTTTCGAAGCCGCTCGTCGGCCCTTACAATCTCGGCGACTTCCACGGCATTGTGCAGCGCCACCGTCCGGGAGCGCAGAAATAAAACTAGGCTAACTCCGCCAAGATCGCATCCCAGAGGGCGATGCGCGACTCGATCGCGGCGACGGAGGCCTCGGCGGCCTCGGCCCACTTACAATCGTCGTCGCCGCAGAGTAGTTCGACCATGCGAAGCGAGATGGCGCCGTGGTGGCCGCCATCCACCTCGATATGGCGCTCAAGGTAATAACGGAAGGTGTCGAGCTTACCGGGGTACTCTCGGCTGAGGCGCGTGACGAGTTCGGTGAACATGTCCGGGATTA